>JAFLUI010000173.1 GCA_022508825.1 Oscillospiraceae bacterium | reverse complement strand
CGGCGAGGGCTCTGCCCCTCGACCCCGCCAAAGGGGGCAAGCGCCCCCTTTGGAATCCCATTATTTTCAACTTTTGCTAATTCTTGCGCAGGAGCTGGAATACCACCAGAACAGCGGTAAATGCAAAGCAGAAGGTAAGCTCCATTGAAACGGACAGCTCCTGGAAACCGTTCAGCACCACCATTGCAAGGCATATCAGTATGCCAAGGATAATGGATACCGCCTGTATCCCGATGCCAAAGCCAATGGTAGTCTTCATTCTCTTGCAGCTGAGGATGAGCGAAGACAGGGCGGAGAATTTTCCCGAGCAGGCAAGAGTGGCTCTCTGCTTCATCTGGTATGCGGTGACTTCGCTGAACTGCTCGTGGATACGGAACGGGACAAGCTTGAGATATTCGGGAGAAATATCAAACAGCTCGGAGAGTCTGTTTATTGATACCAGTGAATCTACAGAACGCACCATAATATAGATATCATTTTTCTGCAGATCGCGAAGTGCATGGGAAATTTCCATGGTAGGAGTGATCTCCACAAGGAACATTGCCGACAGCTCCCCCGAAATGGAAAGGTAGACTGCGTGTCTTCCGTTTTCGGTATACTCCTTTTCCTTTGCAACCGGGGGCATACCCTCAATGCTGTGGTTGACCATAAGGTCTCTGTTTCCAAGCAGGACACGCTTGTTGTTTATCCAGCCGCACAGTCCCATGGAGTCTTCAAAAATGTAGCTTTCAACAGGATTGAGAAGCTCTGTTTTTCCTGCGATGATGTCGTAAAACATATTTTTCAGTATGCTTCCTGCGTGGGTAGTAAGGCTTGCGGCTTCCACGATAGCTTCGTCTATGCGGGTGTCGGAAAATACCTTTATGGCTGCAAGCTTGACGCTTCCCTGCGGGAAAAGCTGGTCTGCATCAATAAGCACACTGTTTATTTCGGAGAACTCCTCGATACAGTCATAGCCGAGAATCACGCCCTGATTTTCGGCGTTTTTCTTTGCAGCTCTGAGCATTGGGAGGTTTACTATCAGCATGGTGGAAAATCCCGTACAGATGGATACCACTGCCACAAATACGGAAATACCTATATAAACAGCGGACGAGCTGTGCTCTTCTCTGCTGAGGAGTCCTGCAATGACTCCTATTACAATGGCTGATGCCAGCACCACGGGAGTGGCAATACGGCAGAAACGGTCAGTGCTGTCGCTTGAATAGGTGGTCTTGAGAAAATCGGAGATAAACTCTGTTTTTCTCATCGCTGCCAGATTGGGGAAATCACTGAGGGCTCCCCTTGTGAAATTCTGAGCGGTCTCCTCGTCCGTGATAGGGAATACGGCGTATTTTTCACTGCTTCCCGAAACGAACCTGAAGCTTTTCTGAGTACGGGTCACGATAAAAAGCTTTCCAAGGGTATTGAACAGCAGAGACGCAATGGCAACGGAAATATAGATGTGTACAAATCTTCCCCGTATGAGATTTTCATTTGCAAACATTATCATCGCCGATGCTATGGAGGATACCACCGACACGGCGCAGAGACTGTCACAGTCGGCTTTCAGCGAGAATATTTTGGACAGTCCGCAGGAAATTACCGTATAGCTTGAAAATCCCGCAAACAGACCCAGTATGGCATTTACGAAAAGGAAGGTGCTTACCTGAGTTCTCTTGTCCAGCAGGTCCATGACGTTTCCGATATCGTTTGCAATGGCGATATAGGCGCTTGCGGCAAAGCAGATTATCAGTACTACAAGCCTGAGTATCAGACTGCCTTTGAGCTGGGCAATATCGTGAGCTATTGAAGGAGCGTCGGCGATGTCCTCAAAGTCGTCGATGACCTTTGAGGATTCGTCTTCTGCAGTTTCCTCGTCGGAAACGTCCTCTTCCTCTCCCACAAGGACAAAGTCCTTTATTTTTTTGCTTCTCCGCTCCTTGAGGGCGCTTATTTTGTCCAGCTCGCGCTGTTCATTGTCGATATTGAGCTGGGAGGTATCCGGAAGTATCTTGTCGTCCAGATTCAGGTTGATGTCATTAATGGACTTCCGCTCGATGGGAGCTACGTGCTGAGTACGGGAAATACGCTCCCGCTTTGCTTTCATCATTCCGTCCAGCAGCTCGGTATTTCCCGAGATCTCCTCGCTGCCCTGCTTGGGCACAAGCTTTGTGAAGAAATCGGTTATGCCCTTATGAAATGTGTTTTCACTGCGGACTGTTTTTTTCTTCTTTTCTGAGTATTCGTTGAGGATATCGTCAAGATCGGTAGATGATCGGGGAAATATTTCTGTTACAGCAGGAGCCTGCTCCGGTATATCCTCATTATCCTGCTCCTCCATGGAGGAGTATTTTTCAAATGGGTCGTTTATGATCTTGGGAGTGTCTGCAGCCGCGCTCTGGATGGGAGCCTCGGGCTTGTGGGGCGCTTCCTGAACGGGGGGCTTTTTTTCCGGCTTGGGAAACTTGATTTTCGGCTTTTCCTCCGGCTCGGGCTTGTCTCCGTAGATATCCTCCTGCTCAAATTTTTCCGAAAAAGAGCGGTCGGGCTTGGGCTCGGGGACGTAAGGCTCCTTGGGAGACCTTTCCTTTATAGAATTTACAGCTTCGGAGAGCTTATCATATTTACGGGCAAACTCGTCCGGTTCAGCGTCCGCTTTTTTGCCAAGCTTGCTGAACAGATCGGTATTATGTAAGGAAATTTTTGGCTTTGACTTTTTCTCCGGTTCGCCGTAGCTTCCGAGAATATCATCAACATTCAGACCGTTTGTGTCTGAAGACTTTTTGTCAGAGCTTCCGGAATATTCGTTGAGAATATCGTCTACCGAGTATTTTTTGTCCTCCAAATCCAGCTCTCCTTTCAATAGAAGTGAAGTCTGTCACGCTTTTCTTTGTCTTACAGCCTCGTACATGAAAATTCCCGCTGCCACCGAGGCATTAAGGGAGGTTATTTTTCCGTTCATGGGGAGTCTCAGGAGAAAATCGCATTTTTCTCTTACCAGCCTGCCTATACCGAAGCCCTCGGAGCCTATGACAAGTCCTATGCTTCCGGTAAGGTCGGCAGAGGTATAGTCCTCTCCGGCTGCGTCCGTTCCGTATATCCAGACCCCGTTTTCTTTAAGGGTGTCTATTGCCGAGGGAATATTCGCCACTCTTGCTACAGGGAGCCAGCTTGCCGCTCCTGCAGAGGTCTTGTAGACCGTTTCGGTGAGGGCTGCGCTTCTTCGCTTGGGGATTATTATGCCGTCTGCTCCTGCAGCTTCGGCAGTACGTATTATTGCTCCCAGATTGTGCGGGTCCTCAATCTCATCACAAATTATTATAAATGGCTTGCTGCCTTTTTTGGCTGACACGGCAAGGATGTCCTCCACAGTAGAGTATTCCGCGCAGGCACAGCTTGCCACAACGCCCTGATGGGAGGCTCCTCCCGACAGAGCAGACAGCTTGCTGTCCGAGACCTGCTTTATGACGATGCCCTTTTCCTTTGCCATTTTGCAGATAAGACCCAGACTTCCGCCTTCTCCGTTCATAAATATGGTATTTATGCTTCTTCCTGATTTCAGGGCTTCAATGACTGGATTTCTTCCGGGTATAAAGGAGGCGGATTCCTCCTGCTCGTAATTTTTTCCGCTGTCCCTGCCTGATCTTCTATCATTATTATAGGGCATAATTTCCTCCCGATGACATACATAACTGCATATATATTAAATTATATCACATTACGTCTAAAAACACAAGAAATTTACAAAATTTTTGTGTAAAATTTTTAAATTAGACTTTTTTGGAAATTTTCAACCGGAGAGGGTCACATAAATACAAAAAGATAGACAATCAGGACAGCCAGCACTGTGAGAGCGGCGGCAAGGGACAGCTTCAGCCACAGAGGCACGGTATCCGGACGGCGTCTTGGAGCGATGCTGTCCATGAACGCTCTTGCTTCTGCCTCAAGTCTGGCAGAGGAGACCTCCGGCTTATCGGTCTTTACATAAAGCACTGCCTTTTCAAAGTATTCGTTGTCGGTACATATTATTTCCACTACCCGCTTATTTACACCCTTTATCATAATAATTTCACATTCTTTCAATTTTTTTATATTGAATTAGCTGCCAATAGTATAGCCATTTTCTTGAAAATCTATACTATATGTAATTTAAAAATGGTGGAAAACTATGTTGAAAGCTTAAACATTTCACAAAAGCTGTGGAAAAGTTGGTGGAAAAGGTGTAAAAGTAAGCTATCCGGACAAGCCCGAACAAATTTTTATGTGGAAAACCGGTTTACTGTGAGTATTATGCAAAAATAATGAATATAGCCTAATTTATGGTAAATTGGGGGAGGCTTTTTAATGTAACATACAAAACATAAATGCCCCCTTGATAGGGGGCTATAGTACACTATATCATTTTAGCTTACTTAATGGTGGGGTGTAGATTTGCCAAATGCTGACGCATTTGCCTCCGAGTTTTGCTGCGC
>JAFLUI010000172.1 GCA_022508825.1 Oscillospiraceae bacterium | reverse complement strand
TGACGGTGGGGGTAGATAAGGGTCAAGGCTCAGCCTTGTAAATGATAATTTATTATACTACTCCTCAAACTGTAACGCACACTCTTTCAGGTGCTTTATCACCTTCAGCTGCTGCGGACAGGCATTCTCGCACTGACCGCACTCTATGCAGTCGGACGCCTTTCCCTTGCCCGTAGTGGCAATAGTGTACTCTCTCCTGCCCCGGAACGCCTCATTGCCCCTCTGGTGATTCTTCACCGAGAATATCTCCGGGATAGGGATATTCTGCGGACAGCCGTCTGTACAATAATGACAGGCAGTACAGGGCACAAGCCCTCTTTCCTCGGCAAGCGCATCCTGAGCCTTGCGGATGACCGCCTGCTCCTCATCGGTAAGAGGCTCGAACGCCTTCATGTAGGACAGGTTGTCCTTCATCTGTCCTATGTTGGACATTCCCGAAAGTACCGTAATGATACCGTCCAGAGACGCTGCAAAACGGACAGCCCATGATGCAAGGGACACGTCCGGGTTTGCGGTTTTCAGTATATCCCTGACCTTTGGTATGGGGTCAGCCAGCGCTCCGCCCTTGACAGGCTCCATTATGGTGATGGACTTTCCGTGCCTGCGTGCAATTTCGTAGCATTCGCGGGAAGCCACTCCGGGGCTTTCCCAGTCAGCGTAGTTTATCTGGAGCTGGACGAAATCCACGTCAGGATGGTCTGTAAGAAGCTCCTCTAAAAGCTCAGGATCGGCATGGAAGGAGAAGCCGAAATATTTTATAAGTCCCTTCTTCTTCTGCTCCTTTACAAAGTCCCAGATGTGATAGTCGTCATAGATCTTGTAATTATTCCTCTGCAGAGCGTGGAGCAGATAGTAGTCAAAATAGCCTGCTCCCGTCCGCTCCAGACTTGTATAAAACTGCTGCTTTGCGGACTTCTCGTCAGAACAGTGCATCCATGCGCACAGCTTGGTGCAGAGGGTGTATTTTTCACGGGGATACCTGTCCACCAGAGCAAGCTTTGCCGCTTTCTCCGATTCGCCGTTGTCGTAGACATAGGCGGTATCAAAATATGTAAGACCTGCGTCCATGAACATATCCACCATCTTTTTTGTCTGCTCGATGTCGATGCTTCCGTCCGCAAGCTTTGGCAGACGCATAAGTCCGAATCCCAGCTTGGGAACATTTTCTCCGAAATATCTTTCCATATGTACCTCCTGAATGTTTTTATTTTATTATAGCACACTTCCGCAGAAATGTCCACTTGCAGCAGCCAAATACTTCCTTGACATTTTGCAGTCAGGGATTTATAATATATATGTGCCTCATGCATAAACTAAGAAATAAAACCGAAAGGACAATATTTTTATGAAAAACAACATCCCTTACAAAACCTATCTGAACGAAAGCGAGATCCCTACCAAGTGGTATAATCTGAGAGCAGACATGAAAAACAAGCCCGCTCCGCTTCTTAACCCGGGTACGCTCAAGCCCATGACCGCCGAGGAGCTTTCAGTAGTGTTCTGCTCCGAGCTTGTTAAGCAGGAGCTTGACAATGATACCGCATATTTCGATATCCCGCAGGAGATACAGGATTTCTACAAGATGTACCGTCCCTCTCCTCTTGTAAGAGCATACTGCCTTGAAAAAGCCCTGGACACTCCCGCAAAGATATATTATAAATTTGAAGGAAACAACACCTCAGGAAGCCACAAGCTCAACAGCGCCATTGCACAGGCTTACTATGCAAAACAGCAGGGTCTGAAGGGAGTTACCACCGAGACCGGTGCAGGTCAGTGGGGTACGGCTCTTTCAATGGCGTGCGCCTATTTTGATCTTGACTGCCGTGTCTACATGGTGAAGATCTCCTATGAGCAGAAGCCCTTCCGCCGTGAGGTAATGAGGACCTACGGAGCGTCCGTGACCCCCTCCCCCTCAGAAACAACAAATGTAGGCAAAAAGATCCTTGCCGAACACCCCGGCACAACAGGCAGTCTTGGATGTGCTATCTCCGAGGCAGTGGAGGCAGCGACCTCAAATGAAGGCTACCGCTATGTTCTGGGTTCTGTACTCAATCAGGTGCTGCTCCACCAGTCCATCATAGGTCTGGAGTCCAAGGCTGCATTTGACAAGATAGGAGTAAAGCCGGACATCATAATCGGATGCGCAGGCGGCGGCTCAAATCTGGGAGGACTTATCGCGCCGTTCATGGGCGAAAAGCTCAGGGGTGAGGCTGACTACAGAATAATTGCTGTGGAGCCTGCGTCCTGCCCCAGCTTCACAAGAGGAAAATACGCATACGACTTCTGCGATACAGGAATGGTATGTCCTCTTGCTAAGATGTACACTCTCGGCAGCGGATTCATTCCATCGGCTAACCATGCAGGAGGTCTCCGCTATCACGGCATGAGCTCTACTCTTTCCCAGCTTTACGATGACAAGCTGATGGAAGCGACCTCCGTGGAGCAGACTGCAGTATTTGCAGCTGCAACTCAGTTTGCAAGAGTGGAAGGCATACTCCCCGCTCCCGAGAGCAGCCATGCCATCCGTGTCGCTATAGATGAGGCTCTCAGATGCAAGGAGACAGGCGAGGAAAAGAACATCTTCTTCGGACTTACCGGCACAGGATATTTTGACATGGTAGCATACCAGAAGTACAACGACGGCGAGATGAGCGACTATATCCCCACAGACGAAGATCTTGCAGCAGGCTTTGCAGGACTTCCCAAGGTAGAATGATACAGTCAGACACACAAGGAGCTGATATAATGACAAAACTCAGGAACCTTATCCTGCCCGCAGTGATGGCAGTAATTATTTCAGGCTGTTCGGACACCGATGTTTTACCCGATCAGGGCGATCTCCGGACAGCCCCCGTTATCACAGAAACAGAACAGGACATCAGCACTGACACTGCTGCACCAAGGGATATCCCCCTGATCTCCATTACGACTGAAAATCAGAGCAAAAAAGTCATGGACTTCGTCACCAAGCCGGTCAACGGCTATGTTGCAAAGTCCATTGCATCATGGACGCCCGGCTACAAAATGCCTCCAGAGCCATATTATGAGCCCTGCACCGTGACTCTGACAGACACCGACGGCACCGTATCCGTCAATGCCGCTGCAGACGTAAAGGTACGGGGCAACTGGACGACTAACTATTCAAAAAAGCCCCTCCGCATAAAATTCTCGGAGAAGCAGACCATGCTTGGTCTGAATGACGGTGCAAAAATGAAAAACTGGGTGCTGCTTGCAGAGTACAAGGATACCTCCATGCTGCGGAACAAGACTGCACTTGCCGTCTCCCGTGAGATACTTGGCGCAGACGGTCTTTACGCCGCGGATTCAGCCCTTGTGGAGGTAGAGATCAACGGTGAGTACTGGGGAGTGTATCTTCTCACCGAACAGCAGGAGGCAAACCCCGGCAGGGTCAGCATCTGCGAGCCCGAGAAGGACTATGAAGCCGCAGATATAGGATACTTTATGGAGTTTGACGGGTACTTTTTCAACGAGGACGATCTGCATCAGTTCCATATCGACTATGCAGACAACGCTCCCCTTGTCCCCTTTGACGGAAACGGGGGCAGCGGACGGACAATGTCCCCTCTCAACACAGGGAGGGGCGACCGCAAGCAGGACGTGGGCATAACCATCAAAAGTGACATCTATTCAGAGTATCAGCGAGATTTCATTGCGTCCTATCTGAACAACGTCTACCGAATAATGTACGAAGCCGCATATAACGATAAAGCCTATAAGTTCCATTTTGAATATCCGGAGCTTGAAGATTCGGACAGCACCCCGCAGCACGCCGTGGAAATTGTGGTAGATGTGGATTCCCTTGCGGATATGTACATCATCAGTGAGCTTACCTGTGATGCGGACATCTACTGGTCAAGCTTCTTTATGGACATAAACATGGGACGTGGCGGCAGCGAGCTTCGTGACGATGTACACGAAACAGGACGGCTGACCTTTGAAGCCCCATGGGACTTTGATTCCGCCATGGGAAACAAGGATCGCTGCGCAGACGGTCAGGGCTTTTACGCTGCAAATATCGTCTATGATGTGAATGACCAGTATGAGACCATCAATCCATGGCTTGCAGTGCTGATGTACGAGGACTGGTTCCAGGACATCATCCGCGAGAAGTGGACAGCCGCCTATGACTCGGGAGTTTTTGACCGTGCATATGAGATGATAGAAAGCGACACCGCACAGTACCATGACGCTTTTGAGCGGAACTATCAGAAATGGGACAACCTCCTTCACAACGAAGCTGCCAATGAGTGGTCAAAGCGGTCTGCCCAGTGTAAGACTCATGAGGAGTCCGCCGCTTATCTTGAAGAGTGGCTCCGCACCAGAGTGGAATTTCTGAATGATAACTGGCACAAGTAATTTTTATAAGGGGAGCCCCTCTGTTATGAAAAAGATACTGACAGCCGAGGACGATAAAGAGATCAACCGCCTGATATGCGAATATTTATCATCACA
>JAFLUI010000171.1 GCA_022508825.1 Oscillospiraceae bacterium | reverse complement strand
TCAAGCTCCTGACCCTTGGGAGCCTTTGCTCCGAAAAGCGTTCTGCCTGTGAGGATAAGGTCACGTCTCTGATCGTAAAGCTTTTTATCAACAAGGAAATATTCCTGCTCAGGACCTACTGTTGTGGTAACTCTTGTAGCGGTGGTATTTCCGAAAAGACGGAGTACACGGATAGCCTGCTCTGAAACTACGTCCATAGAGCGAAGCAGCGGAGTTTTCTTGTCAAGGATCTCTCCTGTGTAAGAGCAGAATGCTGTGGGTATGTAAAGGGAGCCGTCCTTTACAAATGCAGGAGAAGTAGGATCCCATGCTGTGTAGCCTCTTGCCTCAAAAGTAGCTCTAAGACCTCCAGAGGGGAAAGATGAAGCGTCTGGCTCGCCCTTGATAAGCTCCTTGCCCGAGAACTCCATGATGACCTTTCCGTCGCTTGTAGGTGAGATAAAGGAGTCATGCTTTTCAGCAGTAACGCCTGTCATGGGGTGGAACCAGTGGGTGTAGTGTGTAGCGCCCTTTTCAACAGCCCATTCCTTCATAGCGTTTGCGATGACCTCGGCAACGTCCACGTCAAGAGCAATACCCAGATTCTGTGTTTTCAGCAGTGACCTGTAGACATTCTTAGGAAGTCTTTCCTTCATGGTTTCCTTGTTAAAAACGTTGCAGCCAAAATAGTCCTGAACGTTTTTAACTCCCTGATTCATTGTTTCCGGCATAAAAATTCCTCCCATAGTTAGTGAAACAAAAAAGGCGCTTACGGCAAGAGACACCTGTCCCGCTTGCCGAAGCGCCATTGCTTCTCAATATTTACTATAGTTATATAATACACTATAAATTTGATTTTGTCAATACCTTTTTTGAAATTTTGCAAGATTTTTTATTTTTCTTGCAAAATTAACTATAAAATATTTAAAATAGCTAATATTTTGTCGTATATGTGCATTATTCAGATGAATTCATTTCATTTATTCGTAATTTCTTTAAAACAGCATCAAAAATTGACTTGGCATAGGTTATTACCTGTACAATTCCGATATCTTTTTGTAATAATCTGCATTATCCGAAAACTCAGACAGTCCCCCTATCTGGCTCATTGAACCGATAAGCGGGACATTTTCAAATGCAGTCCCTTTAAGCTTCCGGACTGCTGCTCCGGAAAGCTTGTCTGCAAATATAACCTTTATATCCCTGCCTAAATAACTCTCGATCCGGCAATCCACATGATCGGTAAGACCGCTTTCATTGTGCATATCAGCGACTAAAGCCTGTGCGGTAACAAGACTGTCCTCACGTTCTGTGAGACTGTCCGCCGACAGCGCGGAAGCTATCGCCTGCCTGATCTTCCCGTCAATGTCAAGTCTGCTGAACGCTGTCCCGAACCATTTGCTGTAGGGAGCGTATGTGTCCTTGTACAGAAAGCAAAGTCTCATAAGACGTTCTGCTATCCGTGCGCAGATCATCCTTGAACCGATGTCGTCTCCCACGTCCCCGCTACGTCTGACAAATGCCTGTTCCGAGGCGATAATGTCCCAGCAGGAAGCAATAAGATACAGCTTAACGTCATGGGGATAGTATTTTATTTTTGAAATGGTTTCGGAAAGTCCAAGTCCGTCAGTAAAAAGCTTTCCGGAAACAAGGGAGAGCAGTCTGTGCTCAGAAAATGAAAGCCATTGATATGACGTGATATTGTCCGGATCAGCTGTCCCAAGCTGCTCGGAGAGGAAATCTTCAAATGTCCGGATGAAAATTAACGGGTTTACCTTTCCGGAGGTTATAAAAGACGGCTTCTGAACTCCGTTGTCGTTTTCGTTAGGCTCCGTAAAATTTACACTGTATCCTTTATATGTATAGGGAAGATTTTCACAGAACGTTTCAAAAATTTTGTCACTCTCCCCTATATCTGACTTGTCCAGAAACATATAAAAACGAGGTCCCCACATATGGTCAGCAGAAACCGCATCATCATATCCCAGCACATCGGAACCGTATCCGATAAGTCCTGCCGAGTATTTTAAACCGGGAAAATTTTTGTCAATGATCGGCTTTGCCATTTCATTGAAAAATCCCTCGCACAGATCAATTCCTTTTATAAAATCATCCATAATCAAAATTCCCCCATCATTAACTTAAATTATATCACCATTCATCCGCTGTGTCAAGTATCCGCCTTTACATCAATACACTGTGTTTTTTCTCTTGACTTTGATAGTTAAAAGTGATAAAATTACAGTAATAAGGATATTAAAAAGGAAGGTCATTACCATGATAATAACAGCAGTCGGTCTTGGACTTATCGGAGGCTCCCTCTGCAAGGCAATAAAAAAGCATACCAATCACACCGTATACGGAATTGATATAAACAAGGAGACAATCTCAATGGCTCTTTCCCAGAACGCCATTGACGCCGAAACAGACGACCTTGGACTTGCGGACATCACCATCGTCTCCCTCTACCCTATCGACGCTATCGACTATATCATAAACAATGCGGACAAATTCAAAAGCGGCAGTATCGTGATAGACACCTGCGGTATCAAAAAGGAGATCGTTGACCGTGTAACACCTGTCCTTGAAAAGCGGGACGTTACCTTTATCGGCACACACCCTATGGCAGGACGTGAATTTTCCGGCTTTGAATATTCTCTGGACAACCTTTTCGATGAGGCAAGCTTTATTATTACTCCCTCGGAAGCAACTCCGCAGGCAAAGCTCAACCTTCTTAAGGATCTTGCCTACAACATACATTTTAAAAAGGTAGTTTTCGCCACTCCCGAGGAGCACGACCAGATAATCGCCTTTACCAGCCAGCTTGCCCATGTAGTCTCAAACGCATATATAAAAAGTCCCACCCACCAGAAGCAGCTTGGCTTCAGTGCAGGAAGCTTTCAGGATCTGACCCGTGTTGCAAAGCTCAATGAGATCATGTGGACTCCCCTTTTTATGCTGAATAAGGGACCTCTTTGTGATGAGATAGACTGCATCATCGAAAAGCTGACAGAGTACCGCGACGCTATGAAAAACGATGACAGCGACAAGCTCCGTGAGCTTCTCAAAGAGGGACGGATATTAAAGGAGGACACAAAAACACTTTAAGTGAAGAATAAAAAACGGCTCGGTTCTGAGGTAAGCTTCAGACCGAGCTTTAATTTCTGCTGTTTAAGAAAAAGGGCAGCTCACTAAGATAAATCAGAATTTACCGCTCTGTCTGCTCTGTCATAATTCCCCAACGAATCCCAAATTTATCTACAAACACTACTCGACAGGAACTATAAGATGTAGCCTCCATTGGATAGATCGTCTTACTTCCCTCTTTCATTATCTCATATGCTCTTTGTACTTCTTCTTTTGTATCGTACATGATAGTGAGAAAATTTGAATAGCACGTTTGAAACTCAATATCCACATTATCACTCATAATGATCCTTTGATTGCCCAATACAAGTTCCGAATGATAAATGTATTCTTTTTGATTTTCTTTAAGCAGCGGATCATATGCAGGGTCATTCGCTTCTCCATATGTAATCAGACAACTGATCTTTCCATTAAACGCCTTTTCATATATTTGAATTGCTTCCCGACAATTCCCGCCAAAATTAAATGTAGGTACGATCTGCATTTTTGTTTTCCCTTTCAATTAAATTTCGATTTATACAAGCAAGCCGAGTACCTGCCATCTGCCTGTCATATACTGACCTATATTGAAAAAGTCAACTGAAAAATCCTTTTTTCAATCTTATCACCTAAAATATTATTTTACATTACGGCAATAAAATTATATCATATCAAATGTGCTGTGTATTGTAAAAATGCGACAACTTTACAGCCTGTTTCGGAGTCATAGAATGATGTTTTTTAAAATCATTCAGCAGATGAGCCTGATCGTAATATCCGTATTTTCCAACCATTTCAAGAATATTGCCTCTTCCAAAGCAAATCTCCTGCCATATCATCTGATAGCGGACAAGCGCAGAAAAACTTTTGGGCGAGATACCCATATTATCATCAAACCATCGTTCCAACTGCCGTACCGATACGGCATTTTTTGCGGCAAGTTCGGCAGTTCTGACAGCTCCTCCTGCGAGAATAATATCGCAGACAGCGTTCATCATATTGTTGTTCATACGGTTCAGGTCAAGCCTTTTCAGCAGATATTTTTCCGTCATTGCCGCACGCTCAGACAGAGAACTAACGCTTAAAAGCATTGGCGTAATTTCACGTTTTAAGCCTGTGAAAAATTCGTCAATATCAAATTGTTTGTTCTTTGTACCCGCAAATGAATTGTCAGCAAACATCACTGCTGACCATGCGTAGAATCTTATACCGAATTTAGAGTGGTATGCAGTTCCTGTGCTGTTATGTGAAAAATATGCATTTTCATCAATAGTACAAAAAAAGCTGTGGGCGGTATTGTTCGTATAGTCGAGATCGAAAATTATGTCCATGCAGGTGTCAGGGATAACGAGTCTGCTTTCTTCTTCATTTGTTATACCGGCAGTTCCCCAGAAGCAGCGTATAAACGGCAAGAGTGCTTTGCTTGGTGCGAT
>JAFLUI010000170.1 GCA_022508825.1 Oscillospiraceae bacterium | reverse complement strand
GCTGGACCGGCTGCTGCGATTTAGCGCAAAGCGCTAAATCGATCGCCCACTCTTGTGAGTTAAATGATAATTTACTTTTCTTTAGGTCGGAAGATCACTGCCGTCAGCAGTCCGAACAGTATAGCTGCTGTGATGCCGCCTGCTGCTCCGGTAAGACCTCCTGTCAGGACGCCGAGAAAGCCTTTTTCGTCTATCGCCTGTTTTACGCCCTCTACAAGGACGTTGCCGAAGCCGGTGAGAGGCACGGTAGCCCCCGCCCCCGCAAAGTCCACAAGAGGCTTGTAAAGATCAAAGGCTCCCAGCACCACTCCCGCCACAACATAGGATACAAGTATCCTGGCGGGGGTCAGCTTTGTGTAGTCGATAAGGGTCTGTCCCACGGCGCAGAAAAGTCCGCCGATGACAAACGCCCATAAATAATTCATAAACATATAAACACTCCTTATCTAATCACTTATGCGGCTTTCCGCTGATATATATACACCGTGAGAGATGGATGGTATGCTCTCCCCCTGTTGGGAAGCGGTGGTGGACATCAGCGCTCCCGTTGCGCAGAAAAGAATATTTTTCATCTCTCCCGAGCGTATCTTCGGCAGGAAATATCCGCATAATACCGAGGCAGAGCAGCCGCAGCCCGAGCCTCCTGCATGGACGTCCTGCTTTTCGATGTCAAACATCATTGCTCCGCAGTCACGATGATTGTCTGCAATGTCTATGCCGTCGCTCCTGAGCAGCTCGATAAGAAGCTTGCTGCCCACTGTGCCAAGGTCTCCTGTTATTATTGCGTCAAAATCGCCCGGCTCCATGGATGTGTCCTGCAGAAATGTCTTTATGGTATTGGCTGCAGCAGGAGCCATCGCCGCTCCCATGTTGTTTGCATCGGTGACACCCATGTCAACGATCTTGCCTATTGTGACAGCTCGTATGAAAGGGGAGGTAGCCTTGGGGGACACAACAACGGCTCCCGACGCTGTACAGGTCCACTGCGCGGTGGGAGTCCGCACCGCTCCGTATGAAAGGGGAAAGCGAAACTGTCTCTCCGCTGTGCAAAAGTGGGAGGAGGTCGCTGCAATGACGTTCCCTCCAAGACCGCTGTCTGTCATAAGCGCGGACAGCACAAGACCCTCCGACATTGTTGAGCAGGCTCCGTAGATGCCTAAAAGGGGGATGTTAAGATCCCGCAGTCCGTAGGTGGAGCTTATGCACTGGTTCAGCAGGTCTCCTGCAAACATATAGTCGATGCTGTCGGGAGCAAGTCCTCCCTTTGAGATGGCACGGGATACCGTCCGCTTCATGAGCTCGCTTTCTGCCTGCTCCCATGTTTTCTGTCCGAAGTAGCTGTCCTCCTCCACCTCGTCAAAATATTCTGCTAAGGGACCCTCACCCTCTTTTTTTCCTACTGTCGATGCAAAGCTGTGGATGGTCGGCGGTGTTTCCATGATGAATGTATTCCGCGAAAGTTTCTTTGCCATGAATCCCAACTCCTTTGTTTTTTGGTTATTGTTCCGCTTTTTAGGCAGAAAATTCATGTCCCTCCACAAAATACATTGTTTTCCATTCAAGTGTCAGAGGAAATTTATCCCAATAGCAAAAAAATAACAAAAACTACTTGTTTTTATTCCCGATATGGGTTATAATATATGTAGTGATTGGTGAAAGGAGTGTTATAAATGGATAATGACCAGACCATGACCTTTTCGGTCTATGAGGACACAGAGGGCGAGCTCAGAAAAAATCTTACTATTATTTATGACGCTCTCCGCGAAAAAGGCTATAATCCCATAAATCAAATCGTAGGATATATTCTTTCTGAGGACCCGACTTACATAACGACCTATAACAACGCCCGAAGCCTTATCCGTCACATAGACCGTGACGAGCTTCTTCAGGTACTTGTAAAGTCCTATCTTGGCGAGTGAGTGATCGGGCAGACAGCTTATGGAGCGTGTTATCTTATGAGGTCATGTGTTCCTGCAGCTGACTGCCTTTCGTTTTGTAACCGTATTGTAATTCTTTTCAGCAAATTGTAACCTCCCTGTAGTTTTATTTTGCCACAGAATATGATAAAATATAGTTGGGATATACTGAAACAGTCTTCGTATAATATTATCGTTCAAATCTGAAAATTACGGAGGCTGCATATGCTGAAAAAAATTATCACTGCTGCCGCTGCAGCACTATGTATGGTGACATTCGGCGCATTTACGGTGTACTCTCTTGACTGCACCTGCCGGGGATACGGTCAGGGCAGGGAGGTGGACGAAAAAAACCGCCCCACAGGAGCGGAAATGTTCAACAATGAATACGGTCAGTATGACTGCTATGCAATGTTTGACGATGACAAAAGCATCTGTCTCACCTTTGACCAGGGGTATGAAAACGGTTACACTGCGCCTATCCTGGACACCTTAAAGGACAAAAACGTCAAGGCGGTGTTCTTCCTGACGGGAGACTATGCCGAAAGAAATCCCGAGCTTGTCAGACGTATGATAGACGAAGGACACATCATCGGCAACCATGGCTGGAAGCACGCGTCACTGCCAAAGCTTTCCGAGACGGAAGCGGAAAATGAGATCATGACGCTTCATGAATATGTCAAGGACAAATTTGGCTATGAGATGTGTTATTTCAGACCTCCATGCGGAGAATATTCCGAGCAGGCTCTGGCGGCCTGTCAGAGACTTGGCTATAAGACATTGCTCTGGAGCTTCGCTTATGAGGATTGGGATGTAAACAAACAGCCCTCCACAGATGCGGCTTTTGAAAGAGTATCCACAGCCGCCCATGGAGGAGCAATATATCTTCTTCACAGTGTTTCGGCGACTAACGCGGAAATACTGGGGAGAGTCATCGACAGTATCAGAGAGCAGGGCTTTGAGCTTTCGCTCCCCACAACTTAGCTTTTCATTTCAAGGAGTCAAAGGTGCGGAGACGCGCTTTGACAGCGGGTCAGCGTACCTGCGGCACCTTCTGATGATTTCGGATCGCTGATGCAGACAGCGTTTTCCGTATCTCCTTGTTTTATTTTATTTGTACGGCGGAACGGCACTAAACGTTCCGCCGCTTTCTTTTTTACAGTGTCTCTCCGTTGCTTTCAATAACGCTCTTGTACCAGTACGCAGAGTCCTTGACAGTGCGCTCTCCGTTGGAGTAATCAACATAGATGATGCCGAATCTTTCGTTGTATCCCTCTGACCACTCAAAGTTGTCCATAAGTGACCACTGGAAATAGCCGCCTATGTCAGCGCCGTCCTCGGCTGCACGGCGCAGTTCAAGAAGGTACCTGTTGAGGAAGTCGATTCTATTGGGGTCGTGTACCTTTCCGTCAAGGGACACCACGTCATGGGCGGACATCCCGTTTTCGGTTATGTAGATGGGCAGCTTGTACCGCTCGTAATGAAAACGGGGGCCCCAGTAAAGGGAAGAGGGGATGACCTGCCACTTTAAGGCTGTTCTCGGGAAGCCCACAGGCTGAGGGATCTCCTCGATGTATCCGTCTGCGTTAAGATGCACGGCGCGTCCCTCATAAATATTCAGTCCGATAAAATCAATGGGGGCGTTTATCAGCTTCATGTCCTCATCGGTGATCTCAGGCATGATGTCCCCGCATTCATCAAGAAGTCTCTGAGGATATTTTCCGAACACGATGGGGTCAAGCCAGAATGCATCGGAAAAGACAAAGTGTACCTTTCCGCAGAAGAAGTAGGACTCCTTTGCAGCCTCCGCGATCTTTTTCGACTGAGGACAGGCAGGTCTTGTTGCGCAGGTGAAGCCGATCTTAACATCGGGGACAAGCTCTCTCAGAACCTTGACAGCTCTTCCGTGGGATCTTAAAACATTGTGTCCGATATGGAGAAGCTCTCTTGTATCCAGCTTGTATCCGGGAGCGTGGCTTCCCTGCATATATCCGCAGCCCACAAAGACCTGCGGCTCGTTGAAGGTGATGAAATTTTTTACCCTGTCCCCGAAGCTTTCGGCAACAAGTCTGGTGTATTTTTCAAAGAGATCCGCAATATCGTCGTTGAGCCAGCCTCCTTTTAAATGCAGAGCGTAGGGCAGATCCCAGTGATAAAGGGTCACATATGGCTCAATGCCGTATTTTAAAAGCTCGTCAATAAGGGCGTTGTAGAAGTCAATACCCTTCTGATTTACCGCTCCGCTGCCGTCGGGGATAAGCCTGCTCCATGAGACAGAGAAGCGGTAGGCTTTCAGACCAAGCTCGGACATCAGCTTTACGTCCTCCTTGAAGCGGTGGTAGTGGTCGCAGGCAACGTCTCCTGTGTGTCCCTGAAAGACGTTTCCCTCGGTGTGGGAGAACTCGTCCCATATGCTCATGCCTCTGCCGTCCTCATTAGCGGCACCCTCGATCTGATAGGATGCGGTAGCTGCTCCCCAGACAAAATCCTTTTTAAAGCTCATATTATCCGACCTTTCTTTATATAGAGTTTATTGTTCATTATGATTATACTATATTTTCCGGGGAATTTCAATATGTAAATTATTATTTAGCAGCGAAAAAAGGGAAACCTAATAATGGGTTTC
>JAFLUI010000017.1 GCA_022508825.1 Oscillospiraceae bacterium | reverse complement strand
GACAATCAGGGCGGCATCTGGATTTTAAGCAGCAACGGTATCTATTTTGTCAACGGCGATACTCTGCTCTCTGATGAAGATCTGGTATATTCCTTTTATGATATCCGCAATGGACTGCCAAGTATCGCAACAGCTAACTCCAGAAATTACATTTCACCGGACGGAACATTGTATATTGCAGGCGGATCGGGTGTCAGCAGTATCAATATCAACACAGCGAGAAATGGTAAGAATGATGCTAAGCTGACTGTTCCGTTCATAACAATAGACGACGAAGAGGTATATGTCAGAGAAGGAGAACCCATCGTCATTCCTTCCGACTGTAAGCGTCTTTCGATACACGCTTACGCTATGACATATGCACATGATCCTCAGGTGTGCTACTATATGGAGGGCTTTGATGACAAACCGATCATTGTTGCCAAGCATGATATGAAGCCTATAGAGTATACACGCCCTCACAGCGGCGAGTATGTTTTCCATATGTCGATCATTGATGTCATGACCGGAAAGCCGGTAAGCACCATTGCCGTAAATGTTGTAGTGGAAAAGCCGTTTTATGAGAAGGCATGGTTCTGGCTGATCATATTGGCAGCGGTCGCTGTGATAATATTCTTTATTACTAAAGCTTATACCCGTCATCAGATGGCAAAGCTGCTGAAGAAAGAGGAGGAGGACAGGATCTTCATCAGACAGATGATCCAGGCGTTTGCAAAAACCATTGACATAAAAGATGAATATACCAACGGTCACTCCTTCCGTGTAGCGGAATATACAAAAATGATAGCAGAAAGATCGGGATACAGCGAGGCAGAGATCGAAAATATCTATAACATCGGTCTGATGCACGATGTAGGAAAAATTACCATACCAAACGAGATCCTGAATAAACCCGGCAGGCTTACAGATGAAGAGTTTGTGATAATGAAAAAGCACGCCTCTAATGGTTATGATATCCTTAAAGAGGTTGAGATCATGCCGGAGCTTGCTTTGGGTGCAGGGTACCACCACGAAAGAATGGACGGCAAGGGATATCCTAACGGAAAGACAGCAGATGAGATCCCCGAGGTGGCACAAATGATCGCTGTGGCAGATACTTTTGATGCTATGCATTCAACAAGACCCTACAGAAAGAAGATGCCGCTTGAAGATGTCATAAATGAAATGAAGCGTGTATCGGGAACTCAGCTGAATGAGAAATATGTGCAGGCGCTGCTGGCACTGATCGAAGAAGGCAGGATAGGTGATTGAGAAATTGCATAAAACAGCGGTCACCGAAGATAAACGGCAGCCGCTGTTTTTGTGAAAAAAGGAGTGCAGGCTTGAAATGAAACTGTTCCATATAATAACCGATAAAAAATTTGCAGGCAAGGCAGCATGGGCAGTTTATACGCTTTGCTCGATAATGATGGAGATCATGGCATATTTCAGCGGCTGGGCATTATGGATAACAGCGGTTTTGGTTATACATCTGGCAATACTTACCTTTCTGGTGTTTTATCATAAAGCTCCTATAAAGCTCCAGTCTGCGTTTATGATGCTTTTTTCCTTCTCAAATATTTTTTTATGCAGTGTTTCGGAGGGAAGACTATATCCGTCCTTGTCGGTTTTCCTGGGGGCAGCCATAATTCTGGCTGTCTATCGGGATGAAAAGATACTTATCACATACATGGTGCTGATAGTGAGCGGTATTGCTTACCATGTATTTGTGCTGGACTCGATCGCGCTTGACACCTCTCTTCATATAACCGAATTTATAGTAAGAGTATCTGTTATATGTACGGCGCAGGTGTTCCTTATAATCTTTGTTGTCGGGATGAACAGATACAGGGAGCTCATGCTTTCAAGCGTTGAGGATGCAAGACGGGCAGAACAGTACAAGTCTGACTTTCTTGCCAATATGAGCCATGAGATACGTACTCCCATGAACGCTATCATAGGAATGTGCGAGCTTATCCTCCGCGAAAACGATCTGAGTGAGACCGTCAGGGAAAACTGCTTCAATATACAGACCTCGGGAAGAAACCTGCTTTCCATTATCAATGATATCCTTGATTTCTCAAAGATAGACTCGGGAAATATGGAGCTTATCAAAGCTGAATTCAACATAGCGTCAGTCCTCAACGACGTGATAAATATGTCCGAGGCAAGGAAAGGGATAAAAAATATAGATATTCTGGTAAATGCCGATCCTGATATCCCAAGAGGTCTTGTGGGAGACGAGGTACGCATAAGACAGATCATCATCAACCTTATGACCAATGCCATAAAGTTTACCCAAAGAGGCACCATTACCCTGACAGTATCCCGTACAATACAGGATTACGGCATCAACCTGTTTGTTTCTGTGGCGGACACAGGCATAGGCATCACCGAGGAGAACATAGAAAAGCTTTTTACAAGCTTCCGTCAGGTGGATACCAAAAAGAACCGCTCCGTTGAGGGAACGGGTCTGGGTCTTGCCATCTCAAAAAGTCTTATAGCCAATATGGGGGGATTTATAAGCGTAAACAGCATATACGGCTCGGGAACGGAGTTCCGCTTTGTTATCCCGCTTAAAGTCAGCGATGCCAGACCCTTTGCCGCTTTGAACAAGCCTGACAGTATCCATGCTGCAGCATATTTCGGAGATAAGGATTTTGTGCGGAAGCATAAGCAGCTTTATCTTGAAACAGGCAGCAGGCTGGGGACCGATTTCAGATATGCTGAAGGTATCGATGAGCTCAAAAAACTTGTGTCCGAAGGAAAGATCACCCATATTTTTACAAACGGCGAGGAGTACCTGAAGGGCAGCGATACATTTATAGAAATGGCGAAAAATGAAAATATACAGGTGTTCGTCATTCAGAACAGGGTCGATGCGATGCGGCTGCCTGAGAATATCAAGAGTATCTACAGACCGTTTTATGTGATTCCCATAGTTTCTGCGCTGAATAATGAGAAAATGGTCGTTAACCTCAATGAGCGCAGGGGTGCGGATATACGCTTTATCGCTCCCAGGGCAAGGGTGCTTATCGTGGATGACAACGCAATAAATCTGAAGGTGGCAACGGGTCTGATGCGTCCCTATAATATGCAGATAGTGACTGCTCAGAGCGGTCCCGGGGCGATAAATATGCTCCGTTCAAAGGACATAGACCTTGTATTTATGGATCATATGATGCCTGAAATGGACGGCGTGGAAGCAACCAGGCTCATAAGGGAAATGGAGGGGGAGTACTACAAAAAGCTGCCCATAGTTGCCCTGACGGCAAACGCTGTAAGCGGTGTAAGGGAAATGTTCCTGAGCTCCGGTTTCAATGATTTCCTTGCAAAGCCCATTGAGCTGACCGCTCTTGACAGGGTGCTCAGAAGCCATCTTCCAAGGGAATATATGCAGTCCCCTGCAAAAGCCTATTTCGGAAAGACTGACAGGAGAAAGAGCGATAAGTCCGGCGGGAACGGATCACCGCTGCTGGATATTGAAAAGGGTCTTTCCTACACAGGCGGCAGCGAGGAGGATTACAGGGATATCCTTTCCCTATACGTCAGAAAGAGCGGGGAAAAGATACAGCAGATCGGAGAGCTGTTTGAGCAGAAGGACGTCAAAAATTACGTCATAGAGGTACACGCGCTGAAAAGCACATCCCTCAGTATAGGCGCCGTTAAGCTGTCTGAGCTTGCAAAGGAGCTTGAAGCTATGGGCAAGGCGGGAGATCTGGATTCTGCAGAAAAGAAAAACAGCGAGCTTCTTAAGCTTTACAAAGAGGCGGCAGATGCGGGACGGGAATATCTGGGTATGACGGATGACATCCCCGATGAGCAGCAGGCAGAGGCTGAGTCCGAGTCCGATGCAGCGGAGCTGTCCGAAATATCCGCTTCTGAGCTTAAGGAGTACATAGAAAAGGCCAAAGCTGCCTGTCAGAGCTTTGACTCGGATGCAGCGGCAGCGGTCGCTTCCGAAACAGCGGGGTACTCATTTGAGGGGGAGCCTTTGAAGAATTATTTCGGCAGGGCTGCCGCTCTTGCTGAGGACTTCGAATATGAAGCTGCGGAAAATGAGCTTGTAAAGCTTGAAGAAAAAGCAAATTTATGATATAATTATAGTATAACAGGAGGCGTTTGCTGATGCATAAGATCGGGATAACCACAGACTGTGTATGTGATCTTCCGGAGGAATATCTTGAAGCAAACGATATAGACACAGTATATTTTTACATAACTACAGAGACAGGCAGGTTCAGGGACGGATACGAAATAACATCGGCAAATGTTCTGGAGTATCTGGAAAACGGCGGTGAGAAGGCTGAGACAAACGCTCCCGAGCCGGAGGAGTACAAGATCTTTTTTGAAAAAGCCCTGGAAAAGTATGATGAGATCGTTCATGTGTCTGTCAGCAGTCAGATCAGCCTTTCCTGTCAGAATGCGAGGGCTGCGCTGAAGCTTATGGGGGAGGACGGAAAAAAGGTCACGGTCATTGACTCGGAGCATCTGTCCACCGGCATCGGATACATGGTCATAAAGGCTGTTGAAATGAGGGACAGCGAGAAAACCGCTGCTGAGATCACAAACGCTGCAGAGGATATAAAAAGTAAGATATCCACTACTTTTATAACTCTGAATGCTGACTATCTTTACAGAAACGGAAGGGTAAGCAAAGGTGTCAGAAATATCTGTTCGGCTTTTCAGCTCCACCCTGTCCTTACGGTGAAAAACGGAAATATAACTCTTAAGGCTGTCAGGATAGGCAATTATGAAAAGGCAATAATAAGATATGTAAGGGGACAGCTGAGGCACAGCAGCAGAATAGAAACAAAACGCCTGTTCATCACTCATGCAGGCTGTCCGGTGAAAATGATATCACAGATAAAGGCAGAGTCTGAAAAGCTGTGCAGCTTTGAGGAAATAATAGTAACAAAGGCTTCTGCGACCATATCCAGCAACTGCGGTACAGGCACGGTGGGAGTGCTGTTTGTGTATAATTAAGGTATACTGCCATATCAGACCATAAAAGGAGCATCCTTAATATGAAAACGATACTTGTGGTGGACGACAATAAAATGAACCTTGCGTCAGCAAGAAAGGTACTGTGCGATAAATACAAGGTAGTTCCCGTCATGAAGGGACAGCAGGCGCTTACGTATCTGGAAAGCGGCGAATGTGACATCATACTGCTTGATATAAATATGCCGGAAATGGACGGCTTTGAGGTAATGAAAAGGATACGTGAAATGGAACACTGCCTGAGCATACCTGTGATATTCCTTACTGCAGACAGCGAACCCGAGACTGAGACCAGATGCTTCCGGGAGGGGGCAATTGATTTTATTGCAAAGCCCTTTGTTCCGGAGGTCATGCTGTCAAGAATCGGCAGGATCCTTGAGCTGGAGGAGCTGCGCCGCAGTCTGGCGGACAGGCTTGAGCAAAAGATCCGTGAGGTATCAGATATAAAAAGCAAGTCCAGTAAGGACACTCTTACCGGGCTCTGGAACAGAACGTATACAGAGGAAACGGTAAACGGTCTGCTTGAAAACGGGACCGCGGGTGCTCTGTTTATGATAGATATGGACAATTTCAAGGCTATCAATGACAATTATGGACACATCGCAGGTGATAAGACTCTGAAAATGTTTGCGGATACTCTCAGGGAGTTTTCCGCAGAGGACGATGTGCTCTGCCGTATCGGCGGAGACGAGTTTGTGGTCTTTGTAAAAAACGTGACTTCAAAGCCTGAACTGAGCAGCCGTGCAGCGGATATCATCTCTGACCTGTGCAGAAAGATAGAGGACTGTAAGTTCGATACCAATACGTCGGTATCCATCGGTATTGCTCAGGCTCCCGATGACGGCACCGAATTTGCCAAGCTTTACAATTCTGCGGATAAGGCTCTGTATTATGTGAAGCAGAACGGCAAAAACTCCTATCACTTTTTCAGTGACAGGGTACAGTCGGAAAATGACAGGGGAGGAAGGACAGTTGACCTTAAATATCTGCAGGATCTTATGAGCCGGGCAGACAGCGGCAAGGGAGCTTATCTTCTGGATTTTGAGAGCTTCAATCATGTATACAATTTCATCAGACGGTTTATTGACCGAAGCGGCAGGGAGGTCCGCACCCTTCTTTTCACCGTAAGTGAAAATGAAAATGAGGAGCCCGATACAGCGGAAACAGAGCTTGCCCTTGAGCTGCTTGAAAAGGCGATATATACATCTCTGAGACGTTCGGATGTTTCCACCAGATATTCGGGAAAGCAGATAATCGTCATCCTTATGGATACCAACACCGAAAACGGTGATATGGTGGCTGAGCGTATCGTGGAGTGCTTCAATAAGCTTTACACAGGCGGAAAGCTGAGAGTAGACTACGGTATCGCTCAGATGGACGGCAAGGGCGGTGTCATCGGGAAAAAGTAAACGAAGTAAGCAGCTAATATGAAATGAAAGAAGGGCGGAAGGTGCTTAAATTAAAGCTGGCATTGTGTTACCTTGGGTATATCATCGCAATTGCGGTGTTATTCAGCAGAAAAGCTATAAATATCATGTCATATCAGAACGGCAGGGCAGCGGGCATAGTGATATTTATCCTGCTTACGGCTTTGATACTATACCTGACATTTTACTTTGTAAAGAAGGATGATCTGGCTCATCTGAAGGCTATTGCAGATAAGTCTGTAAAGGAGGAGAGCATAGAAGAGCGGCTGCTTGCCTATTATCAGTATGCAAAAGCCTTTACTCATAAGGGCGACCGCCGCATCAACGATGAGGTACGGCAGCTGGGAGAACTGGCGGAAGCAATGGTGGGAAAGCTGAAAAATATCGATAACCTGCTGCTGGACACCTTTTCAAGAACGGATCTGACCTATGTCACGTACAAGGAGAGGATATCTGACGTAATGAAGGTCTATCTCCGCAATTGTCAGAGCATAAAGACCAGAGCCGATACCTTTGACAGCAAGTGGGCGAATGAAAACAATACTGCAATTACATTCGAGAGTGAAATGCAGAACTATATAGGACAGAACGAGTCTATACTGTCACAGGTGGATAATCTTATGCTGGAGCTTATCCGTCTCGGAGATATCGGCGATGCAGGCGCAAAAGAGCAGATGCTTAAGCTGATAGAGGAAACAAAGGACTATGCAAGTATCAAAGGAGGAACAAAATAATGAATAATAAGCTTCCAATTATTATTGCTGCTACTGTGGTTGTCATCATAGGTGTAATTATTGCTGCTGTGGTATCGGGAGGCGGTGATTCCGACTCCGGTGATGCCGGCGGACGCCGTGACGCGCCTTTGGCAGGACAGGATCCTGTAGCAATGCTTGAAACGGCTGTAAGCGCAGTAAAGGTAACATCAAAGACACCTTCAAAGGCGGCTATCTCCTATGATGAGATCGATGCTGCCATTGAGCTTCCCCCTATTGACACGGCATATCCCGTTGTTGCAGAGCCAAGCCGCAAGGATATCATCATCGAGGTCTGGACCTCTCCCGAAAAGGGAGGCACAGGCGTGGAGAGCTGGATGCGGGACATGGCAGAGGAGTTCAACGGTGCAAACCAGACTGTCGACGGAAAGTCCGTGGGAGTAAGGCTCCGCTCCATTTCGTCAGGTACACAGCTTGATTACATAATCCCCTCTGTTGCTGTGCCTGACGCTATCTCTCCCTCCGCTTCATTCTGGGCTGATATGTTGCAGGCAGAGGGCGTCAGGACAGAGTGCATCAATCCCCGCATCGTGGGCAATGTGGCAGGGGTGCTTATAAGCAAGTCTACAATGGACACTCTTGCGCAGACCTACGGAACGGCAGATATAAAGGCGATCGTATCGGCTACCGAAGCGGGAACTATAACCGCAGGCTATACAAATCCTTTTGCAAGCACCAGCGGACTGAATTTCCTTGCAGCTGCGCTGTATAACTATGACAGTACAAATCCTCTGAGTGAAGCTGCTGTCAGCGGATTCAATGCTTTCCAGTACAATGTACCGTTCGTTGCCTTCAACACCATGCAGATGAGAGATGCAGCGGAGAACAACACCTTCACAAGCATGATACTGGAATATCAGACCTATTATAATACTCCCGATCTGAAAAATAACTATGAGTTCATTCCTTACGGAGTGCGTCATGATAACCCTCTGTACACTATAGGCAATATTTCCGAGGAAAAGAAGAGCGCTGTAAAGCTGTTCAATGACTACTGCATGACGGATAAGGCGCAGAAGTCCGCTTCCGACTATGGATTCAATCAGCTTGATGACTATACATCCGGCATCCCTGCAACAGACGGCAAGACATGGCTCCAGATACAGAAGCTCTGGAAAAAGCAGAAAAACGCTACAAAACCTATTGCAGCGGTGTTTGTGCTTGATACTTCGGGTTCAATGGCAGGAGAGCCTTTGAAGCTTCTTAAGGACTCTCTTACAAACTCCCTCAAATACATCAATTCAAGCAATTATATCGGCGTCATAAGCTACGGCACCGATGTAAACGTTGATCTTCCTATCGCACAGTTCGACATAAATCAGCAGTCTTATTTCCAGGGTGCTGTTGACGGACTTCTTGCAAACGGCACAACGGCTACATATTCCGCAGTTGCAAAGGCAGTGCTGATGCTCAACGAGTTTATGGAGACGAATCCAGATGTGCAGCCTATGATATTCCTTCTCAGCGACGGACTGTCCAACGGCGGTGCCACATATAATGCTGTGGCTCCTGCATTGGAGTATTATCGGATACCCGTATATACTATCGGTTATAATGAAAACATCCCTGAGCTTGAGACCATTGCTGCTCTGAATGAAGCAACCTGTATCAATGCAACTACCGATGATGTTATCTACAAGCTGAAAAATCTGTTTAATGCAAATCTGTAATGAGGGGCTTTATGATTTTATCAGTTGGAGAAGCCTTTTAAAGGTGACAGGAATACATAGTTGGGAAGTGAGAAAAAATGTTTGTGGACGAACTGACCGAGATGAACATGGAGCTGCAGAAAACTATAGACACCTGCAGCAATAAGGACAATATAACAATGGTCCTGACCGAGGATGTTGAGCAGTTCAGACAGCTTGTAAATGTGCTGGACCCCTCCAAGATCGACTTTACAAAAGGAGGGTACTTCAATAACATGAAGATAGAGGCGTACTGGGGAAAGCTTGCTGACCTGTCTCCAAGCCTGCAGACGTCGATATCAAGGATAAAAAATCACGGTACCGTGGTGTCTAATACACTTACGGTACTGCAGAAACAGCTTAAGCAGGCGTCCGAAACGTCTCAGCGGATAAAGTCTGAATATGAAGGCTTTGAAGCTGACGAGTCACTTATGGCACAGTTTATCGTAACGGACACATATATCTCGGTTATAGAAAATCTTATAACCGAATATACGATATGGCAGGACAGAATAAAAAGAATCATCACTACAAGCGCGGCTGCTTTGAAGCAGACTATTGCCTTTGCCAGAATTGACCGGCGGTTTGGCGGGTATGATACGGTAACATACAAATCTAATTACGCAGATATGCAATCAGCTTGCAGCGAATTTGTTAGCACTCGCAATAGGTGAGTGCTAACTTTCATCTGATTTTCACAATTTGTTTATTATTTGAACATCTAAGGGCTTTATTATATTAAGTGTAAAGGGAATAATAACTTTATACTATTCTTAACCTAAAACATAGACATTGTCTATGTTTTAGGACGCTGTATACATAGTATACAGCGAGGCGGCATAGCCGCCTAAGAAGCCGTTCAATACGTTCTCGCCAAAACCATAGGTTTTGGCAGCCGCCTGTTAAGGCGGCACTCTAAATAATAGACAAAGTCTATTATTTAGAGTAAGAACAGTATTACGACGGAAAAAATGATATTAATTTTTAGGAGGTATTTATATGTTTGCACTTACACCTTTTGAAAGAAAAAGCTACAACCTTTTCAACGCATTCCATGATTTTGAAAGAGATTTCTTCGGGGAGGAAAAACAGGTCAATTCCTGCAAGACGGACATCCGTGACGAGGGGGAGCGCTTCGTCCTTGAAGCGGAGCTTCCCGGCTTTGACAAAAAGGACATCAAGCTGGACATCAACGGAGGTTTCCTCACACTTTCCGCAGAGCGCAGCTCAGAGAAGAACGAGAAGGACGAGAACGGCAGGTACGTCCGCAGAGAACGCTCCTACGGCTCGTATCAGAGGAGCTTTGATATCTCGGGCATCAATTCCGAGCAGATAGATGCGGAGTACAAAAACGGCATCCTGTTTGTGAATCTGCCAAAGAAGACTCCCGCTGTTCCCGAAACAAAGCGTCTTGAGATAAGGTAATTTAAAAGCCTGAGAAGTTCACACTGCTTCTCAGGCTTTTTATCATACTGTTTTATTTTTATCCGGGCAGTCCAAATTCGGAAAGCTTCGGGAGGTGCATTTCTCTTGTCTCTTCCGAATATGTGCCGGCAAATCCGTCCAGACTGTCCAGACCTGCATACATTCCATAACCGCCGTTCCTGTCTGTAAGGTCTTCGGCGTAATAGAGCGAACCGTCCGCCATTTCCAGAATGACCGCAATGGTGCGGCGATACTCTTTTTCGTCTGTGGCAAGGGTTATCATTCTTTTTCCGGGAGAGCTTAACTGTGTGACCGACTGGACAAAATAATCATTGTCCATTTGACGGATAATATCGCTGTCTGCGGTGGTTTTTGAAAGTCTTATGCTTATATATTCGTCTGTAATGCTGCCCCTTATCAGACCTATTTCAGGCTGGTCATAATCTATCAGCACCGTGTTATGGATAATGTTCTCAATGCCGAAGATACCGTCCGTATAATAAGTGCTTTTATTATATTCGATCTTTTCCTCAGCCTTAGAGAGCATTTCCCGTGCCTGCAAGCCGTCTGTCGTTTCCTGTATATCATATCTGAAAGTATTGAATAAGATCACTGCTGCCACAATGACGACTATCCCGACAATAACGGCAATATATTTTTTTATGCTGACATTCTGAAGCGGCTTTATTACATGACGCAGCAAATATGCGATCTGATAAACAAAGCAGACCGGTATAATGGGAAACACACACATAAATATAAATGCGACAAGCATCCCTAAAATAAATCCCTCAGATCCGTAGGTCATTCCGAAAAAGTTTATTCCTCCAATGGCAGAATAGATCCCGAACAGCAAAACAAGTCCGTAGGGAATAAATGAGATATATAATATTGTTTTTGGGGTATTTTTATTCATATGCTGCCCTCCTTTGCTGATAAAATTATAGACTATATCTGAGATTTTGTCAACAGAGGGGAGACATTTTTTCAGCACTCCACGCTGATATTCATTCTGCGGCACACTATCATTGAGAATACGAAAATTATCAGTGACACTCCGGATATAACTGCAAGCCATATCCCCGCAGAGGAGATGTCATCCTTGACTGCCAGACATATTATCAGGGTCGATATTGCTGCTTCTGCGATAAAATATGCGATCAGCATAATAATTGACTTTGACGTTTTCTTTTTGTATTCTTCTTCGTCATTACGAATCAGCCTTGTATAAGTGGTTTTCATATAGAACGGTGCATAAACGGATGCTATCGCTGTCACTGCAGCGTCCATGCATAAAAAGTAAGGCATAAGGAAAAGATGGGAAGTCAAGGCTGTCAGGACTGTCTGACCAAGAACGGCGGTGATTGCTGTTGTGACAAGTGATATTGCAGATATGTCAGAAATATCGTTATTTGTGACCGGAAGTGTTTTAAAAAATCTGAGCCCCTGAAAGTTGTAGGACATCATAAGATATGCGGACATACACAATCCGTACATCGGCATACATACCCAATAAAAAATATTTGACATTTCCAATGAATCGGGGGCGCCAACCAGCAGCCACGAAAGATACACTGCGGGCATAACTGCAGTAAACAGTTTTACATACGGTCCTTCAAGAGCGAAGGACAATTTTACTTTTTGCATAAAGGATAGTTTCATTTTCATCACCTTCTTATTTTATGTTCCATGACACGTCTTTTTTATGTTTGAGACAAAGCTCGCCGATAAATGCCATAGCAGCGGCGGCAATTATCATAAGGATTATACCGGGTACTCCCGAAAAAATATTAAGGGGACTGAATATTTTTATTGCTTCGGCAGCTTCTTGCTCTGAAAGACCGTCCATATATTCGCAGAAAATTATCAGAGGGAGCGTAGGTGCAAATATCATTATTATTGCATAGTGGGACTTCATTCCGGTAAGCGTGACTATAAGCAGGAGCGCTTCAAAAAAGATAGCTGACAGACAGGATACTCCGATATACTCCGGTTCCATGGTGTAGCCCATTGCCCGCAGGAACTCCGCTGCTATCTGCAGAAATATCATAGATACGGCAACCATAGAAAGCTGCTTTTCAAAGTGTATGAAACGGAGATTAAAAAGATCCTTTGCTTCAAAGGGGAGGGTACAGAGAAATTTCCCCGAATATGCAGAGCCTGCTAATGTAATATTGCCTGTGTCAGCTATAAATGATGTATCGCCTATGAAGTATGTATTCATCAAAACGACCAGTTCGGACATCAGTGACAGCATAAAGCCATGTATAAAAAAGATAACAAAAAGCTGGTCTTCGGCAGCTGCAACCGGGAAGATGGCAGCGTCGATTATCAATACAGCTATTATAAGAAATACAAGCATTCTGTTTACGTTTCCTATTGAGCCGTATGTGCGGGCGACTTTTTCGAACCGGGCGGCTCTTTTTCTTTCGGTGACGGTCATATTTTTTCCGCCTCCTTATTTTTGTTATGCTCCCATATGGAAAAGGTCAGCAGATTTTCCGCATTTGGATTTTTTGTGGATACTCCCTTGAATTTAGAAAGATCCTCACGCTTTACCAGAGCTTCAAAGCCGGTATTGAGCTTCCGCAGACCGATGGTTAAGGGCTCGTTTTCGGGGGTGAGCTTGTCGTTTGAGCCGCTTATTACGGCGTATTTGTCCTCTATCATGTCGATGCTTGTGGACTCCTGAATCTTTCCGTCTATGATAAGGGTTATCACGTCGGCGATCTTGTCAAGGTCTCCTGTGATGTGTGTGGAGAACAGCACGGAGCGTTTGCCGTCCGAGACAAATTCCCGGAGGATGTCAAGTACCTCTATCCTTGCCACAGGGTCAAGTCCGGCGGTGGGCTCGTCAAGGATGAGAAGCTCTGCGCCGTGGGAGAGGGCAACTGCCAGCATTGCTTTGGTCTGCATTCCCTTTGAAAAGGTCATTACCTTTTTCTTTTCGGAGAGACCCCATTTCTTAAGAAGCCCGGAGAATTTTTTCCCGTCCCAGTTTTCATATGCGGCGGCGCAGGCTTTTGCCGTCCGTGAAAGGGTGGTGTTGAAGTACAGGTAGCACTCGTCGGAGACAAAGCCTATCTTGTTTTTGACGGCAATCTCGTCCCCCAGATTGTCAAGACCGCAGACGGTTATACTGCCGCTTTCACGGGCTGTCATGTTCATAATGAGACGTATGATGGTAGTCTTGCCTGCTCCGTTCTGACCGATAAGTCCCATCACTGTTCCCGGCTCGATAGAAAAGCCTGCATTATCAAGAGTGAAATCCTTATAGCTTTTTGAAAGCCCTGTTATTTCAAGAATGTTATTCATTATCATTACCTCCATAAATTGATCTTATTTCACTTTCAAGACGTTCGAGGGGAACGTCCAGTTTTTTCAGCAGCTCTGTCTGCTTGCGGAACTCCTCCATAGCCTCCCCGATGTTTTTTTCCTGTATGACGGTGATGTCCTCTAATTTTACAAAGGTGCCTTTTCCCGCAACTGTGTATATAAGACCCTCCCGTTCAAGGTCGGCGTAGGCTCTTTTGGTAGTTATCATGCTCACGTTAAGGTCGGCGGCAAGCTGTCTTACGCTGGGCATAAGGTCGTGGGCTTTCAGCTCCCCTTTAAGTATAGCCTCCTTAATGCCGTCCTTGACCTGCTCGTACATGGGCTTGTCTCCTGCGGCGTTTATAAATAAATTCAATGATCTATCCCTCCTCTTTGCGGCAGATTTTGCCGCTTGCGTCTGTCAGTGTATACTGTGTATACCTACTATATACAGTATACACAGCCCGACACGATTTGTCAATAGCAATAAAAAAATATTTCTATTTTGTAGATGTGCACAAAGAAATATTTGTCTTATTGTACTTTTATACAAATTTATGTTATAATGAAAAAAATCGGAGAGCTGAGTTGTATTTATATCAAAGGGGTAAAATATGTCCGTTTTATAGATATAAAAAGGAGAAAGGAACATATGAAAAGATCATTGGCAAAGACTGCCGCTCTTATTATGGCGGTGATGATGACGGGAACTGCAATTCCCAGCACGGCTTCGGCTATGTCGGGAATGCTGGACTACTATTACGAAACCGACATGACCATGGAGGATGCTCTTGCTGTTGTAAAAAGCAGGGTAAACATTCCAAGCGGACTGTCTGAGTTTTACATCCGCGGATGCAATATCAATGATACATATGGGTATAAGCTCGAATGGCATACTCCCTCAAAATCAAAGAAATACAAGTCTATTGAGGTCACTGTTCTGGGAGATATCATTTTCAGCTATAAGCTCACGGAAAAAGGCGACGATGACACCGCTCAGTCCGGACTGCGGTTTGCGAAGCTTACAGAGGACGTGCTCCTCAAAAGAGCCAAGGCGTATATAAAGAAGTATAATCCGTCCATGGACGGCAATGTAAAGTTTGAAGTCAGCCATTATGTGCCTGAGACCCGGTCGGCAGTAATTAATTTCAAGCGTTACGAAAACGGCGTTTATGTAAGGAACAACAAGGGAAGCATCTCTCTTGATATGGATACGGGAAAGCTGCAGAGCTTTTCCCTGTCCTGGATAGAAAACGCTGAGTTTTCAGACCCTAAAACGGCAAAAACAGAGTCCGATATCCGTAATATGTACAGAAGGCGTTATGCGCTTACTCCCTGTTATAAGCTTGAGGAGTGGAAACCGTCAAGCACAGTAACTACATATGTTGTTTATTCTCCTGACATGACCGCCCCGATAAATGCATATACTGCACAGCCCTCTGCTTTACCGGATGATATGGAGGAGGCATGGGGAAGAAGCATTTCCGATGTTATGGGTCAGAAAGACGACGGGGACGACTATTACGATTACCCTGATTATGCACCGGTTTTCACCTCATGGACGAGTATAATCAAGGAGGATGAGGTCAGTATCACAAGGGAGCAGGTGACCGAGATTCTTAAAAAAGATAAGTTTGTCGCTCTCACCGATGATTATGAGATAAGCAGATATACGGTCCATTCGGATGATGCTCCGAAGCTGATAATTGACAAGAAAGCCGGGAAGGCATATCCAGAGGAAGGGGACGAGACAGAAAGATTCCGCATAAGCGTTGAATATCTTCTGAAGGAAAAGCTCCGGTCAACGTATAATGGATATCAGAAAATAAATGCTGAGATTGACGCTGAAACAGGAAAGATACTTTCAATGAGCAAGGAAGATTTTAATGGAGAGCGTCCAAAGCTTGATGTTAAAAAGGCTGATGCTGCTGCATATGAGGTACTTAAGGCGTACAGCGGAGATATCATGAATGAATACAGGGCGGACGAAAAAAATAATGCTCCTGTCAGGCTGTTGCGGACAGAAAACAGAAAAAATTCAGATGGTGAGATCGTTGAAACAGAGGTATACGAGTCCGTCAGGTCGTTTAAATACACACGCTATGTGAACGGAATAAGGGTCGACGGAGATGATATATACGTGGCTGTCGATTCCAATGGTGTTATAACATGGTATCACCCCACCTATACTGTGGCGGCGTTTCCTGATGATATTTTTGCGCCGGAGGAGGCTTTTGATAGATTTTTTGAACATAGGGATATGGATTATTATTATGACGGATGGGTGGCTGATGACGGCTCTGTAAAAACATATCTGGTGTATAAAATGCCGGAATTCTTTCTTGACGCAAGGACAGGAGACCTGTGCTTCTTTAACGGCAGACCTTTTTATAGGGAAGTTTCCGCAGAAAAAGGGGAATACATAGATATCAGCGGTATCCCGGAAGAACAGGCGATAATCACTATGAAAAAATACGGAGTCTTAATGGAAGATGCAGATTATGATGGGTTTTATGAGGAGTTTAATCCGTCAAGGGAGATAACCGAGTCAGATTTCAGGAAGCTGCTTAAACAGGTTATCGGAGAGCGATTGGCTGATTCGGAAATTGATTGGCGCTCTAAAAATGATGATCTTACAAGAGAAAGAGCGGCGGTCATATTTACGGAATATTACGATCAGGATGTAATTGCAAAGCTTAAGAAAAACCCCAAGCTTCCATTCAGCGATGTAAAGAGCACCGATAAAAACGCAGGAGCGATATATGCAGCCTATACTCTTGGCTTTATAGGCAAGGGGGACGGCAGGTTCAACGGAAGCAAAAAGCTCACCCGTGCCGAAGCTATGCAGATGATATATGATTACGTTGACTTTGTATCAGGGTCGGCAATATAAATGTAAAAAATCAGGATGAAAGGGAAAGGCTTCTATGGCTATGAAAAGATCACTTGCAAGGACTGCCGCTCTTATTATGGCGGTGATGATGACGGGAACGTCCGTGCCTGCTTATGTCTCGGCAGAGTCGGGAGGGACGGTCTCTACCGAGTCCAACGAAAGCGACAAGGCTCTGAGGGAGGCTCTCACCATTGTAAAAAAGAGGGTGGATATCCCTGCGGAGATGTCTGAATTCTATTACAGCAACGCTGAAGAGTACGGCACAAAGGCGTTCAATTTAACATGGCATACTCCTGATGATGTCAAAGCTTACAAACAGCTTGATATTTCCATTGTGGGAAATATCATTGTCAGCTATGAGCCTTATGATTACGGCGATAAGTCGGAGGAGAACGGATTCGGATTTGCTAAGCTTTCAGAGAAGGAGCTTCTAAAAAAAGCAAAGGAGCATCTTAAACGGCTTAATCCGTCTATTGGCGATAATGCAAGGCTGGAGCTGGGTCATGTCAGTCTCTATTCAAATTCGGCAAGTGTGACTATCGAAAGATACGAGACCGGTGTGCCTGTAAAGGACAATTACGGCAAGATGTATCTTGATAAAAATACCGGCGAGCTGCAGTATTTTTCCCTCGCTTGGGCGGATAACGCTAAATTTGCAGACTCAAAGAATGCCAGAACAGTGGCTGAGATACAGGAGGATTTCAAAAAGCTCTGCAAGCTGACTCCCTATTACGTTATAAATAAAAACTGGCAGACAGGGGAGGTCTACGCCCGTATCGTCTATAACCCTGACTTTTATTCCGAAATAGACGCATTTACAGGAAAGAAGTCCACCATATGGGAGGATATGTACAAAGCAGGGGGCAAAAAGCTTTCTTCTATCCTCTACGGCATCACAGATGATGATTATGACGACGCTTCGTCCTATGCAGGAGCAGCCGATGACGGTGATGACTCCATGTTCACGGAGGAGGAGCTTAAAAAGATCCAGCAGGAGGAAAGTCTTCTTACAAAGGAGCAGGTCTTCGAGCTTCTTAAAAAAGATAAGATCGTGGCTCTCACCGATGACTATGAGGTAAGCAGCTATGCAGTATCTTCAAGAAAAGAGTATCCGATGGTTCTTGACAATGCAAGGGGTGTGGCTTATCCCGATAAGAGCAGGGAAGAAGAAAATTTCTATGTCAGCGCTACATACAAGGTCAAGGACGCAGTCAAGGATAAATTCAAGGGATATAAAACGGTATATGTGTACCTTAATGCAGGAACGGGAGAAATAATCTCAATGGAGAAATGGGGGCTGAATGGTGATCGCCCCAAGCTTGATGTTAAAAAAGCAAGCGCCGCTGCAGCCGAGGCTGCAAAAGCATTTGACGGTGACATCTTTGGCGAGTACAAGGCAAACGAGGGCAACAGCGCTCCTGTCAAGGTGTGGACAAACACTGTGACGGCTAAGGACGGACAGACCGTGGAGACAGAACACTATGAGACCTCCAGGACATTCGGATATGCACGCTATGTAAACGGCATTCAGGTGGACGGGGACGGCATATATGTGGAAGTGGACGGGAACGGCGTAGTTACGGAATACAGCTCCACCTATACCGAAGCGGTATTTCCATCCGCTGATATCCTTACGCCGGATCAGGCGCTTGACAAGCTTTATACACAGCAGGATTTCCATTATTACTATGACGGCTGGGTAGGAAAGGACGGCGCGGTACATACCTATCTGATCTACAGAACGGACAGCTTCTATCTCAATGCAAAAACAGGACAGATATGCAGCTGGAGCGGCGTGCCTGTGAAAAAGGACGAGAAATCAGACGATGAGGTAAAATATACGGACATCAAGGGTATCCCGCAGGAGAAGGCTATCCTTATGCTGCAGAAATATAATATCGTTTTGACAAAAGATAGCAAGTTTGATCCCACAGGAGATATAACAGAGTACGAGTTCAGAAACCTTCTTATAAAAGCTCTGGACTTGGAGGCAAACGATATTGATATCGACAAAAATGTCATGAAGGAGACTGCTCTTACACGAGAAGGGGCAGCGGTCATCTTCACCAGATGCTACGACACCGGCGGTATAACAAATATCAGGGGTATTTTCAAAACTCCATACAGCGATGTAAAGAGCTCGGACAAAAATGCGGGAGCCATCACTGTGGCATATTCGTATGGCTTCTTTGACAAGGGAGACGGAAAATTTTACGGCAGCCGAAAGATCACCCGTGCCGAAGCTATGCAGATGATATACGATCATATACTTTTACTGTCATCGCAAAGTAAATAACATGATCGTTTCAAATCAATAAAATCTATAATAAATTAAAAGGAAGGTTTTTTATGAGAAAGAAAACTATCGCAAAAACTGCCGCTCTTGTTATGGCGGCAATGATGGCGGGAGCTGTTGTGCCTCCTGCGGTCACGGCAGCGGCGCAAGGGTCGGTGACAGCCACCTCCGACAAGAACGATCAGGCTATGAAGGCAGCTCTCACCACGGTAAAAAAGAGGGTGACTGTCCCGGAGGAGCTGACCGAATTCCATTACAGTACCTCACAGGCATACGGCACAAAGGGCTTTACCTTCAGATGGACTACTCCGAATAATGCGGAAAGGTACAAATATCTTGAGGTATCAATTGTAGGAGATATCATCGTAAGCTACGATTACAGCGTTGGCAGGAATAATTCCTACGAGCCACGTTTTGCAAAGCTCACAGAGGAGCAGATTCTTGAAAAGGCAAAGGGATACGTAAAACAGCTTGACCCGTCCGTTGCGGACAAGGTAAAATATGAGCTTGGATATTTCAGCCTTAATTTAAGCAATGCCACTGTAAATATCAAGCGGTATGAAAACGGTGTGGAGGTAAAGGACAACCGCGGAAGCGTCACCGTCGACAAGGACACGGGCGAGCTGCAGAGCTTCTCTCTTGCATGGGCAGACAACGCAAAATTTGACGACCCAAAAACGGCAAAAACAGAGGCTGAGATACAGGAGGCTTACAAAAATCTCTGTAACCTCACTCCCTATTACAAGCTCACAACAGACTGGAAGACCAAGAAGGTCACAGCCCGTATCGTCTATGACCCCGATATGTTTTCCGAGATAGACGCATTCACAGGACAGCCCTCTACCATCTGGGATGACATGAGAGACGCTGACGGAGCAAGACTTTCCAGCGTTATGTATGCAGTCACGGAGGATTCGCTTGAATTTGATGACGATGCTTCTGCCGATGCAGGATATGGCGAGGATGAAGTCATTTTCACCGAGGCGGAGCTTAAAAAGATCCAGCAGGACGAAAATCTTCTCACCAAGGAGCAGGTAACAGAGCTTCTTAAAAAGGACAAATTCGTGGCTCTTACCGATGATTATGCGCTGGACAGCTACAATATTTCCACTGTCAAAGACCCCATAATGGTCCTTGACTATGACAAGGGCACTGCCACTCCCGATAAGGAGAAGGAAGAAGAAAGATTCTACATAACCGTAAATTACAAGATAAAGGACGCTCTGAAAAACAGCTATGACGGATACAAATATATAAATGTACAGCTTGATGCGGAGACCGGAGAGATAATTTACATGGACAAATACACCAGAGGCGCCGAGCTTCCCAGACTGAATGTGGCAAAGGCTAAGGCAGCTGCAGACGAGGCTTCAAAGGCTTTAGGCAAGGACATCATAAAGGAATACAGAGCAGACGAGGGAAATGACAGTCCTGTTCAGGTATGGAAAGGCAGAGCAAAGACCTCTGACGGAAAGGTGGTTGAGACAGAGGAATATGAGTCCTCCAGGACATTCAGATACAACCGCTATGTAAACGATATCCGGGTAAGCGGCGACGGCATATATGTAGGTGTTGACTCAAACGGCGAGGTAACATCATACAGAGCAAGTCATACTGAGGCGGCGTTCCCCTCTGCGGATGATATCCTCACTCCCGAGCAGGCTTTTGACAAGCTTTATCAGCAAAGGAAGTTCAATTATTACTATGACGGCTGGGTAGCAAAGAACGGCTCCGTCAAGACCTATCTGATCTACAGGATGGACAGCTTCTATCTTAACGCTAAAACAGGAAAGCTCTGCTACTGGAGCGGCGAGCCTATAAGCAGCAGGGTATCCGCAAACGATATAAAGTATACGGATATCAAGGGCATCCCGCAGGAAAAGGCTATACTTACGCTCCAGAGATACGGCATCGTCCTGTCCTATGAAAATAAATTCGACCCCAACGCAGAGGTGACCGATCATGAGTTCAGAGATCTCCTTGCTTCCGCTATCGGAGGATATGCAGTGGCTTATGATGTTGAGGAGGGAGCAAAACCTCCCCGTACCCTTACAAGAGAGCTGGCAGCAGTGATATTCGCCGAGTTCTATGACAAGGGCGGCATCGCAGAGCTTACCGGAATTTTCAAGACCCCATTCAGCGACGTAAAGAGCACCGATGAAAATATCGGCTCCATTGCCATCGCCTATGCAAAGGGCTTCATAGACAAAGGAAACGGCATATTTAACGGCAGCAAAAAGGTGACCCGCGCCGAGGCGGTACAGATGGTATATGATTACCTCCTTCTCCTGTCCGCTGATAAAAAGTAAAATGGAATAAATAAAAGAATCCCGCGCTCAGAAAAATCGAGTGCGGGATTCTTTTTATTTTGGCAAAGAGTTATTTTCCATCGTCCTGACGGGAGCTTTCCACCGCCTGCAGGAAGGGGTCATTTACCATCGCCGCAGGCTTCGGCGGAGGTACTATCTTATTTTTCATGGTGAGAGCAAAAACAAAGGCAGCAGCAGATATCACCGATCCTATAGTCATTGCAAGGTAAATGTTATCAAGTGCTGACGGAAGTGAAGACGCTGCCATTACAAGAGTTGATGCGGCAATTCCCGTAAAGGTGTTTTTCGAGCATACCCCTCTCATGATAAATATTGCTATGGCAACATATAAAAGCGCAGAAATGACTGAGTTGACAGTGCTAAGCACTATGTCGGATACCGGAGTGTTTATCATCTGGGATTTCAATAGATTGAAGTCCTCCTTGGTCATAAATCCGTTTTCAATAGCTGCCCTGTATGTAGCGTCAAAGGCTCCGCTGTTTATCTGCACGAACTGGAAATATATCGATACAAGACCAATGGCATTAGTCAGCATATAGCTTACCCCGAAGCCAAGTCCGCAGGACACCGCAGCCTGGAATGTACGGAGCTTCATGCATCCTGCTATGCATATGCCCATGGAAAGCGCCATGAATACTGATAAGAGCAGAGACATTACAATTATTGCAATTGCTGAGATCTCTGTTGTCATGCTTGCTAAATTGCTCAGATCCATTGTCGTCGCTGCATATATTCCGGAAGCAATAGAGTAGACTATCATTGCAATGATATACGCAAGCACTCCTGCCCAGAAGCTTGACCCCTTTATTTTCCCCATTGCAAGCAGGATGAGACCTCCCAGCAAAGGTATCACGCCTGTGATGACGATTCCTATAAGCACCGCCATAATTGTATTTTGAGCTATCATAAAATATCCTCCCCCTAAGTGATACAGCAATAATGCTGCGTATTTATATTAACACATTTTTCCCCATTTGTCAATATTGGGCTGGGAAAACAGAATAAAAATGATTTTATTGTATTAAATAAATAAAAGGGTTTCAAAACGGTTACAAATGTTTAAAAAACGATTACAGTTTTCTAATTTAATGGAAAATTGATTTTATATGTGCTATAATTAACAATGTCAAGCAGAAAAATATGTATTTAAGGTCAAGAGGATAATTTATGAAAAGGAAAAAAAACGACATAAAAAAGCTTCTTAAAAGCGATGCGGCTTTTCCGTATCTGTGTCTTGCGCCAAGTCTGGCGGGGGTTCTGGTATTTTTTATAATACCCTTTTTCGTGATAATATTCTATTCTATGGTAGATAATCCCATAAACAAGGATTTTGTCTTTCTGGATAATTACATAAGCGTAATGAAAAATACTGCCTTTCGCAGAGCGTCAATTAATACTCTGACCTTTTCTCTTGTAGCGGTGCCTCTGGCAGTTATACTGTCCCTTGCTCTGGCGCTGCTTCTGGACTGCAAAATACCCTTTGTGAGCCAGTTCCGTACAAGCTTTCTGTGTCCGATGATGGTGCCTGTGGCGTCCATAGTGCTGATATGGCAGGTCATATTCCACTACAACGGAGCGTTAAACGAATTTTTGTCAAATTTCGGCATCGACAAGATAGACTGGCTCAAATCCACCAAAGGACAGGTGGTCATTGTAGTGCTGTTTTTGTGGAAAAACCTGGGATACAACATGATACTGTTCCTGTCGGCAATAAACGCTATACCAAAGGATCTGCTTGAAGTGGCGACTCTGGAGGGTGCAGGCGCGGCGTACAGATTTTTTCGCATAAAGCTGAAATATCTGTCTCCCACCATACTTTTTGTGACCATACTTTCGCTGATAAATTCCTTTAAGGTGTTCCGGGAGGTATATCTGCTGACGGGAGACTATCCATACGACAGCCTTTATATGCTCCAGCACTATATGAACAATATGTTCAGGAATATAGACTATCAGAAGCTGTCTTCGGCGGCGATCATGATGGCTATCATCATGATAATCATCATAGGAGCGCTGTTTATTGCTGAAAACAAATTCGGAGAGGACGTGGAGGATTGAGCGATAAAAAAAAGCTCCGGCGCATCCCAAAATGGCGCCAGAAGCTTATAATGATGATACTTACGCTGTTTGCCGCCGCTGCTGCTCTGGCGTTCCTCACGCCTACGGTGCTTACTATCGCAAACTCCTTTATGAGCGCATCGGAGATAAACGCCAATTACGGAGCTATCTTCGCAACTACCGAGGAGGGCGGCAAGGTATTTGTTTCAAAGACTATAAATCTTAAGTTTATTCCCGATATGGTGAGCTTCAGTCAGTATTATACGGTGCTTTTTAAAAGTCCCGACTATCTGCTGAAATTCTGGAACTCGGTGATACTGGTAGTTCCAATCGTGGTATTCCAGCTTGTGACCGCCTCTCTTGCGGCGTATGCCTTTGCAAGACTTAAGGGCAGGCTCAAGGAGATAATTTTCTTTGTATACATAGTTGTGATGCTGATGCCCTATCAGGTAACGCTGGTGCCGAACTATCTGGTGTCGGACTGGCTTAAGATACTGGACACCAGATGGGCGATCATCCTTCCGGGAATATTCACTCCCTTTGCGGTGTTCATACTGTCCAAGATAATGCGCAGGATACCGTTTTCTGTTATTGAGGCGGCGCAGCTTGACGGAGCAGGGGAGCTGCAGATATTCATGTACATCTGTATGCCGTTGTGCAAAAGTGCGTTATTTTCCGTTGCCATACTGGTATTTATAGATTACTGGAACATGGTGGAGCAGCCGCTGATACTGCTGTCGGATACAAATCTGTATCCGCTGTCGGTGTTCCTGTCCCAGATAAACTCGGGAGAGATAGGTCTTGCCTTTGCTGTGGCGACCATCTACATGATACCTACTCTGCTGATATTCCTCTACGGCGAGGAATACCTTGTTGAGGGCATCGCATATTCGGGCGGCATCAAAGGCTGAGCAGGGCGGGGAAGCCCCCGCGGGCAGAGTCACCCCCCACTGTTGGGCGGTTTTGTAAACTGCGTATTCTGAGCCCCCCTCAAGGGGGGCGGGTGAATAACTGTTAAGATTTTATAAATTCAATGAGGAGTCAATAAGTTATGAACGAAAACAAGCGCAGAGAATGGGTGAAAAACGCTATTATCATATTCCTGATAATTATGCTTCTGCTGACCTTTTTCTCCAATACTATAATGAATTACTCTCTGCCGGAGGTATCCGCAAAATACGTGGAAAGCGGCACTCTCTCCGAGCAGATAAGAGGCACAGGAGAGGTCAAGGCTAACCAGACCTATGAACTGAAAATGGGGGAGACCCGAAAGATCGCTTCGGTAGAGGTCAAAGCAGGTGACACTGTGGAAAAGGGTCAGGTCATCTACAAGCTGGAGGACAACGACAGTGCAGAGCTTACGGCGGCGGAAAAAACTCTGAGAGCTGCCAAGAAGTCCTATGAGGAGGCTTTGCTCTCGGTGGGATATGACTACAGGGCAGACGAGCTTGATATAGAAAAGCAGGAGGAGGATATCGCCCTGCTTAAGGCTGAGCTTCCGAAGATATCGGAGTATTCCGCTGCTTATGATAAGGCAAAGGAAAAGGTGCGTGGGATCGAATCGGAGATCAAGAATTTTGAAAAGGATATAAAGGATCTTGAAAAGGATATAAAGGAGTACAATGATGTCCTTACTGTCCTTGCTGCTGAGGACTATGCATCCCTCAGTGCGGAAGACTATGCTAAAATAACAAAGGCAAAGGCTGATCTTGAAAAGGCAGAAAAAACAAAGAAAGACACTGAGGATAAAATAGCCGAGTATGAAGGCAATATAGCTGCAGGCGGCAATCAAAGCGCAATAACTGCTGCAAAGCGCGCTATTGAGGAGAAGGAGATGGCGATCAGCAAGGTGCAGCAGGAGCTCAATGATGAGTATATGAAGGAGAATCCGGATTATTCAGTCATAAACTCACTTAAGTCTACTCTGGAGCAGTATGAGCTTGATCTTAAATATCTTAAGGAAGATTATGATAATGTCCTTTCAGAGTCTGCGGCATATTCAAGCAATAAACAGAAGCTTAATGCCGAAAAAACCACTCTGGAGATGAACAATAAGAAATACGACGCTGCTAAAAAGGCTCTGGAAGATATTATAGCGTCTATAAAGCAGGATGCAAAATCAAAGGCTGACGCTGTCCAGAATAAGATAGACGGTATCCAGGATAAGATAGACGATGCAAACATAAGACTGGAGGACGCTAAGGCTGAGCTTGCCGAGGCGGAGAAAAAGTCTTCTCTGACCAAAGAGGAGCAGGAAACCAAGATCCGCGATGCTGAAAATGCACTTGAAAAGTCAAAGATAGCTCTTTCACAGAAGCAGCGCAGCGATGCAGTGACTGCAGGCAAGGACGCTCTTAATATCCAGGAGCTGCAGGCTGCTGTCGATGACGCTGAAGATGAGGTGGAGCGGCTCAAAAAGAATTCTGTAGGCGCTGAAATAACCGCTCCGGTAGGAGGAAAAATAGCTGCTCTGAGCTTTTCGGCAGGTGAGGAAGCTGCAAGGGACTCTGTTGCTGCGTCCATAGAAATGACGGAAAAGGGCTACACCCTTGAAATAACCGCTTCCGTTGAGCAGTCCAAAAAGGTCAGGGTAGGGGACGAGGCTGACATAGAGTATTTCTATTACGGAGATGCCTCTGCAAAGCTGCTGTCCATCACTCCCGATACTTCAAATCCGGCAAGAAGCAGGATACTTACATTTTCGGTAACGGGAGACGTTGCTCCCGGACAGAGCCTGAATATCGCAATGGGCTCCAAGGGACAGCGGTATGAGTACATAGTCCCCAACAGTGCGGTACGCGAGGACAATAACGGCAAGTTCGTGCTTGCGGTGCGTTCAAAGAGCAGTCCTCTGGGCAACCGCTATATGGCGGAGAGAATAAATGTGGAGGTCCTTGCATCTGACGATACCTCCTCGGCAATTTCCGGAGATATAATGAACGGAGATTTCATCATAACCATCTCTACGGCGCCTATTGACCCGGGCGATCAGGTGCGTCTGGAGTCAAAGTAAGATCACACTGACGGTTTGCACCGCAAGTTTTGTTTAAAAACTCAGGGTATTGTTTATAAACTTAAAATCTGAAATATAGAGAAGGGAGGAAAGCAGGGCTCTGCGCATACATGAAAGCTAAGTGGATAGTTATTGCTATAGTCAATATGTTGGCTCTGCTGTTCTTCGGAGCGATGACGCTGTTTTTCCTGAAGCTGAAGGGCTCCCTCCCCGATCAGCAGACGGTCTCCCGCTGGTCTGACGGAAGTATGCCTTACGCTCAGGTAAGCATTTATTTTGAGCCTTCCGCCGCCATGACTATAGACACTGTCTTCATGACCCGTACAAATATGGAAAAAAAGCTGGTCGAAAACTCTCTGTCCCCGGAAAAGGAGGGCACAAGGCTCTGGGCGGACGCTTTTTCCACGGCTCAGGAAAAAATAACGGTGTCCACCGAGACTGCTTCCGCTGATACGTCGATGTTCGCTGTGGGAGGGGATTTCTTTCTGTTCCACCCTCAGGAGCTTCTTTACGGCAGCTATTTCTCGGACAATGACGTTATGCAGGACAGGGTCGTGATAGATGATGTCCTTGCATGGAGGCTGTACGGTTCCTCGGATATAGCCGGAAAGCCTGTCATTATCAATGGAAAATACTTTTTTATAGCAGGGGTTTTCAGACAAAGTGACAATTCTGATGTGAAAAAGGTATACGGAGAAAAGCCGAGAATATTTATGTCATATCAGGGGTACGAGCTTTTGGGGAAGACTCCCCGGTATGAATGCTATGAAGCCTGTCTGCCGAGTCCTGTAAAAGGCGCGGGAGCCCGGATGATAAAGGAAGCTTTGTCCGCAAGCGACGATACCTGTCTGGCGGTTGAAAATTCGTCACGGTACAGCCTGAAAAACCGTTTCGGTATAATAAAGAATTTCGGTATGCGTTCTGTGGTAGACAAGGCAGTGGTGTATCCGTACTGGGAAAATGCAGCCCGCATCACCGAGGACAAGTCTGCGCTGCTGCTTGTGCTGCAGATCATCGGACTGGCTGTTCCCGTTTCGACAGTTACATACCTTATTGCAAAGCTTATACGGGGCAGGAAAAAGCTGATTAAAAAAGCTATTGACGCTATAAAGCGAAAATATAACGACTTTAAAAAGGGAAGGAGGGAGCGTCCCAAGGAAAAAAAGAAAAAGCAGACAAGCGCAGCCGTTTAACGGCATACTTGAAAATAAGATTCTATGAAAGGAAGTTATCAATGAAAAGAATCATATCAGCTGCTGTTGCTGCGGCAATGGCTGTGACAGTGGCAGCAACATTTTCATCCTGCGGCAAAAAGGGAGATGCGATCGCGTCAAAGGATCATGTTTACTCAACAGAAACGATCACGCTTCCGGAGGGACTGGATTATATAAGCCAGGTGCTTTACTCCAACGAAAAGCTTTATTTTATAGGCGAGCATTCCTGGTCCGAGAAAAAAGACCCTGCAGATCTCCCTGCTGATGACACAGCTCCGGCGGCGAGCGGAGATGTGGCGGTCGCCGTGACAGCGGCAGCCGTTTTCGGCGACGCTGCAGACGAGGTGCAGTCCGTATCTGATGAAGGGTCGGATGCCGATAATGGGTCCGATGCAGCGTCTGACGGGACTGAAGCTGAGACAGGGGATACTGCTGAAACATCAGCAGAAACATCGGCAGAACCTGCTGCAGAGGAAGCAGTGGCAGAAGTATATGAGGAATGGCACAGCGAAACAAAGATGCAGATAGTTTCCCTTGACGGCGTTCTGGAAAAAGAGGTAGTGCTTGTAAGCGATCAGGACAGAAATTCCGGTGATAATACCAACAGGTATATGTCAAGCGCTGCTGCAGACGCAGACGGCGGACTTATTACTCTTTATCAGGAGTACAGCTGGGATATGAACACGGGAGCGACCGAGACCAATTATTATCTTGTAAAATACTCCGAGAACGGAGAGGTTGCTTTTGAGTCAAGTCTTAAAGCCATTGCCGACGACAACAAGGATAAAGATTACTACTATATTGACACCATTGTTTCTATAGGCGGCGGTAAGTATCTGACAATGTGTGAAAATACCATATATATGATAGATTCATCAGGCGCGATCGTCAAGAAAATGACTAATGAAAATAAGGACGATAACTCCTGGATGAGCGGCATATACAGGGCAGGTGACGGCAGATACGTTACATATATCGGCAGAAGTTATGAGGAAAACGGAGAATGGAAATCCGATAACAAAATAGTTGAGATCGACATCGAAAATCAGCAGTTTGGCGCTGAGTATAAGTACGAGCTCAGCGGTTCGCTTATGAACGGCACGGAAAAATATGACCTTCTCATTAACCGTGACTCGGGTCTGGCGGGATACGATATCGAAACAGGCAATACAGAAATGATAATCGACTGGCTCAAATCGGGCATGGATACCTCCACACTGCAGACAGGCACTACAACTGTTCTGCCTGACGGAAGGATACTCTGTCTGACATATGATTATACCTATCTGGGCGGCGGCTCATACAGCTGGGGCGGAGGCAACTCCCTGATACTCTCAATTATGACGGAGATTCCCCCGGAGACCCTCCCCGACAAGAAGCTTATCAAGCTTTACTCAATGTATCTTGACATGGACGTTAAGCGTCATATCCTTGATTTTAACAAGCACAGTCTTGAATATGAGGTGGAGCTTACCTCCTACTATGATTACGGATACAATGAAGGCGTAACAAAAATGAATAACGACATGATCGCAGGAAATCTGCCTGACATAATTATCCTTAACAACGAGCTTCCTGTTGACAGCTATATAGCAAAGGGACTTTTTGCTGACATCTATGAATTTATAGATAACGACCCTGATATGAACAGGTCAGACTATCTTGAAAACATCTTTAAGGCATATGAGGTGAACGGCAAGCTTTATGAGATAGTTCCCACATTCACAGTCTCCACTCTTGTGGGCAAGACCTCGGTAGTAGGGGATACCCCCGGCTGGACAATGGACGAATTTATAAGCTTTGTGGATGCCAACCCTGATAAGACCGCATTCCCTGAGTATTCAACAAAGAGCGGAGTTCTTAACGACTTTATTTATTACTGCTACAGCAGCTATATAAATAAAGAAACAGGGGAGTGTTATTTTGACAGCGATAATTTTGTGAAGCTCCTTGAGTTCTGCAACCGTTTCCAGACAAAGCTTCCCGATGATTACTGGGATAATTACTATTCAAATCACGACTGGCAGGAAGAAGAGAACGAGCTCCGCAGCGGAAAGCGTCTCTTTGAGACCTACTATCTGAGCCAGTTCTCCAGCATAAGAGATATGGAGCAGGGAAAATACGGTGAGCCTATAACCTTCAAGGGTATGCCCGGAGCATCCGGAAGCGGCTCTGCTATCAATGCATACACTACCATGGCGATAACCTCCAAGGCAAACAACAAAGAGGGTGCGTGGGAGTTCATAAAATACTTCTATTCTGACGAATATCAGGATCAGTATACATCAAGAAATTCATATTCCTTCCCTATCAAGATATCCTCTCTTGAAAAGCTTGCAGAGGCTGCAAAGGAGCGTCCCTACTGGACAGATCAGGACGGCAACAAGGAATATTACGACAACACCTACTGGATCGGCGGAGAGAGCATCAACATAGGCGTAAACACCGATGAGGACAATCAGAAGGTAATGGACTTCCTCAAGTCGGTGGACAACGTTTACCGTTATGATACCAACATCACAAAAATTATTTCCGAGGAAACAGGTCCTTATTTTGAGGGACAGAAGTCTGCCAAAGAAGTAGCGGGAATCATCCAGAACCGTGTTTCCAACTACATTGCAGAAAGCAGATAAATATCTTCATGTCATAACTCTGCGAAAAAAAACAGGATGCTGCACAATAAGTGCGGCGTCCTGTTTTGCTGTTATACTATTTAAATGGCGGCAGGCAGCTGAATAGTCAGGGAAAATAGCTTTCCATTATATTCAGCGGAAATTTTTCCTCCCAGCATTTCGGTAAACTGCTTGGCGATGGCAAGTCCGAGACCGGTGTTTCCCTTGGTGCGGGAGATATCGGTGGTGTAGAATTCCTCGAAAATACGGTCTGTGTTAATGTCCGAGTCAACAGGCTCATTTTCAAATCGGATGCAGATCGTGTCGGAACGGGTCACAGCCACAGAAAGGTCTCCCGTGCCATGCTTTAAGGCGTTTCCTATAAGATTGTCAAATATCCTCATAAGCATATTCCTGTTTGAAAAAATTTTTATTTTGGAATTTTCACAGTCCAGAATTATTTTCCTGTCTTGACTGCAGTAATCGTCGTAATAGTGGACTACAGACTCCTCCAGAACGGCATTGAGATTTATTTCTGACATTTCCGGAGGGGTGTCTGAGGAAATGATTTTTGAAAACTCAAAGAAAGAGTTTATCAGATCTTCAAGACGGATAAGACGTTTTTCAATGATTCCGATCTCGCGTTCCTTTTCCTCCTGCGGCAGATCGGAGCTTTTGATTATCCCGATATAGCCCATAGCGGAGGTAAGGGGAGTCCGCAGATCGTGGGAAATATTCGTCATCATCTGCTCAAGAGCATGACCTTTTTTATTATAATTAAATTTTACCTTCCGCATTTCAAGAAGCAGGGCATTTATCTCATTGATAAGCCTGGCATAAGCTTTGTCCCCTCCGGAAATATGGATAAGCTCGTTTGTATCCTTGGATCTTATTTCATCTATCTGGCGGGAAATGCTTTTTATTTCATATCCTTGCAGTATAAGAAGAAGCAGCAGAATCACCGCTGCAATTATAATTATTACAAGAGCAGTAAACATTCTGCCGCCTCCTTTTTTATTTTATCTCCGCTTTTTTAAAGCACATCCATCCAACAAAATTAAACAGGACGATTATTGCCGCACATACTGCATAGCTTTTCAGGACAAATTCCGGAGAAGGATCGATCGCAAGCTTTACGATCATGCCCTGCAATTCATAGTTAAACATCTCCTGTGGAATTTTAAATAAAGCCGATAATAACATCAGAAGGAGCTGAATGACCATCATAAACGGAATAGTTACTCCGTTGTAAGAAGCGGTTCTTTTCAGCATAAAAGCAATGCCTGTGAGCATACTTACAATTGCCAGTATAGGCGGTATCTGAAGCAGAGTTATTTTTGTTACAGTTCCTATATCGGAAGCCAGATTTTTGCTGTTAAAAATTATGTTTGCAAAATAAACGATATAAGTATTCAGAAAGAATAGTATCAGGCAGCATATAAATACAGCTGCAAGCTTGGAAAAAAAGTATTTTCTCCTGCTTATAGATGAAGACAGGGTATTTTTAATGCAGCTTCCCGAAAAATCGGCAGTAATAAATATCGCTGCAATAAAAATAAACGGATAATAAAGATTAATATTATATGCAAGAATTTCTTTGTCCAGTGCATAGCCTTCTGTATCCAGCATTATACGCCTGTATTCATTCATGCTAAGTTCGTTTATTTCATCATAACTCATATCGCTTAATACGTTTTCAAATACTGTTCCTGTTTCTACACGGACTCCGAATGTTCCCGGCTCTACAAAATAAATGCTGACGGCGATCAATATGATTATTATTGCAAATGAAAAATATATTCCTTTTCCTTTCAGGACTCTGTAAAAATCGGCTTTAATCATGTTTATCATTATTCTTCCCCTCCTACCAGTGACTTGAAATAATCCTCTAATGAAATACCGCTCTCGGAAATTCCGGATACGTTTACATCATTCTTGATAAGCAGCCTGTTAAGCTCGTCAGGCTTTGCTCCGCTGTAAACGCGTATTTCCGAATCGTCTATGACCTTGTAATCGGTTATTCCGTTCTCCTCAATAATGACCGCTGCCCGTTTGGTGTCGCCTGTCTTTATGGAAAGACAGCGCATACATTCCCGGTCAAGCTCCTCTTTGGTTATTTCCTTAAGGACCTTTCCCTTGTCGATGAAAAGGAAACGGTTTGCAACCATGTGAAGCTCCGAAAGGATGTGACTTGAAATTATGAGGGTGACTCTGTTTTCAGTGCTCAGCTTTTTGAATGTATCACGAAGTTCGCTGATTCCCACCGGGTCAAGACCGTTGATAGGCTCGTCAAGAATGATAAGGTCTGGGTTGTCCATGACCGCAAGGGCTATCCCCAGACGCTGTTTCATTCCCAGGGAAAACTTGCGGAACTTTTTATTTTTTACGT
>JAFLUI010000169.1 GCA_022508825.1 Oscillospiraceae bacterium | reverse complement strand
GGGATTTGAACCCTCGCGCCGGTTTCCCGACCTACTCCCTTAGCAGGGGAGCCTCGTCACCACTTGAGTACTTCTGCATATGGCAACATAATAAATAATATTGATGGCGGAGAGGGTGGGATTCGAACCCACGGTCCCTTTCGGAATCACTGGTTTTCAAGACCAGCTCCTTAAACCACTCGGACACCTCTCCGAATAAACTCTCCAATTTCCAGTGACTTATACATTTTATCACAAATCAAAGAGTTTGTCAATACATATTAAAAAATTTTTTCAGAAAAATTTTTTAGCATACTCCATCAATTCATCGTATGTATTGTTTGTCTTGTCGTCCAGAACAGCGTCCAGCAGGCTTTTGAGGACCTCCCCTATTTTCGCTCCGCTGAAACCAAGCTCTATCATGTCATTGCCTGAGACCTTAAGGTCGGCGATCTTTATACACATTCCCTGCTCGATGATCTCCCGGGCTCTTTCTCCCATAGCCTCAAGCACACGGACTCTTTCAAGGCAGGAGCTGTGCTTGGCGCGGTTATCGCCCTTCATGACCTCCAGAAGCGGGAAGAGATCCTCCTCCCCAACCGCAGCAAGAAGCCGTCTTACCACCTTCTGATCGTTTACCGGGGTCACATAATGATATTTGATAAGCTTTGCTGTCCTTTCCACAACATCATTCGGAAAGCGCAGACGCTTAAGTATCTTTTCCGACATCTCCGCACCCAGCTTTTCATGACCGAAAAAATGTCCGTTGCCCTCATCGTCAAGCTTGAAGCAATTTGGCTTCCCAATGTCATGGAGCAGCAGAGCAAGCCTGATCTCAAGTTCGGGCACCGAATGCTCCACCGCATAAGCGCTGTGTGTCCATACATCATAAATGTGGTAGCGGTTACACTGATCAAAGCCTATACAGGACTTTATTTCGGGAATGATAAGAGAAATGACATCCGAATAGCCGGTAAGAACATTACGGGGTGATTCCCCCATCAGCAGCTTGGAAAGCTCGTCAGAGACCCTCTCCATAGAAACATTCGACAGCAGTTCTTTCATTTTATGTACAGCCTCTGCAGTATTTTCCTCTATCTCAAACCCAAGCTCAGAGGAAAACCGCATTGCCCGCATTATCCTGAGCGCGTCCTCTTTGAAACGGACAGCAGGATCTCCCACACAGACTATCCGTCTGCTGAAAAGATCGCTCTGACCGCCGAAATTATCTATCAGTCCCACACGGGGATTATATGCCATAGCATTTATCGTAAGATCACGTCTGGAAAGATCGTCAAGAAGATTTTTTGAAAATTTTACCGTTTCCGGATGCCTGCCGTCATTGTATTCGCCGTCTATCCTGAAGGTGGTCACCTCGATATTTTCGCCCTCCGAGACCACAGTAACTGTACCATGCTTTATTCCTGTCTCGATGACAGCGCAGTCATCAAAGCATTTTTTTACCTCCTCAGGAGAAGCAGATGTGGTTATATCATAATCCTTGGGAGTTTTTCCCAGAAAAGAGTCACGGACGCATCCGCCTACAATATATGCCTCAAAGCCCTGACTTTCCAGCTTTTTGATGACCTGACACACATTGCGGGGTATATCAATATTCATTTCACTCAGTCCTTTCGCAGAATATTAATATAATGCATACTATTACATATTAATTATATCATATGCTGCATGATTTATCAAGAGATTTTTTTGCCCGTCAGAATTTTTTCATTTACATAAATTACAACACATTACAAGCACATACCCGCAAATAATATTTATACCGGCAGAAAACCGGCTAATTTGCGAAAATGGAGAAATAATATTATGAAGAATCCTTCAATCAAATGTGATGTAGTATCATGTAAGCACAATATGGACAGCGAGCATTTCTGTACTCTTGACTGCATTTCAGTAGGAACTCATGAGGCAAACCCTACAGTTCCCGAGTGTACAGACTGTCTCTCCTTTGAGAAGAAGAGCGGCAGCGGCTGCTGCGGCTAAAAAGGCTGAGCCTTTACCCTTTCCGTTTATTACTATTTTCGGTAGGGTAACAGAAAGACACGGAAGCAAACTAACTTCTGTGCCGATAATATAGCAATTTAAAAACGGATATGCCGTAAAAAGCATATCCGTTTTGCTTTATTTGATATCAGTCCTGAATAAGCTCAAATCTGGGCTTTCTGTTTCCATGATCGTCAACGTCTTCAAGGAACATATCAAGAGGACGCACCCATGTGACAGGCTTGTCGTGGAGCTGCATATATACCACCTGCTCTTTGCAGGTCTCGTGATCCTTTGCAGTATAGAGAACTACATAATTCCCGCCCTTGAAATGCTTGTAGTGACCGCCGATGACCAGCGTTCTTCCCTCGGGGACGCCAAGTCCTGTAATGCCGTTGTTCTTGGGAGGAGCTTCCTGAACAGCAGGCGCAGGCTGAGGCTCGGGAGCCTGGGCAGGAGCTTCCGGCTGTACATTCTCCTGAACAGGAGGTTCCGGTGTCTTTATCTCCTCAAACTTAGGTGTACCGTCGGGAGTCCTTGCGCTGTCCACAAGAATCATGGACTTGTTTCTGGGAACGGTAACATCCGCGCCTCCCCCGTTTACGGAAAATGTCTTTCCGCTGATACAGTCCGTCAGACTTCCGTATGGGGTGTTTACCCTGAATGTGTAGTCCCCGTCACTGATGTTGAGGGCGATATATACAGTATAATCCCCCTGCTCCCTCTTGAAAAGGAAGGTCTGGTTTTTCAAGTCTATCTTTGAATAGGTGCCTGACTGCAGCGCAGGCAGAGACATACGCAGAGCACCAAGCTTCGAGATATGTGCAAGAAGGTCATCATTTCTGTCGGGAATATTGTTAAGGTCAAGACAGGGTCTTATTGCAAGGTCAGCGTCCGCACCCTGACCCTTTGCACCGTAGATTCCGAACTCGCTTCCGTAATAGATGGAGGGTACGCCGTACATTCCGTACATCATTGTATAGCAGCACTGGGCATGGTCGGGATTTTTCAGTACCGACATCAGACGGGCAACATCGTGGTTATCAAGGAAATTGTACATATAAGTACCGCCGTACTGACCAAGCTGATATTCAATGGAGTGTGCTATCTCAAAATAATTGCGGTCATTGTGGGAGGAATATATGCCCTTGTAGCACTGATAGTTTGTAACGCAGTCGAACATATCCCCGTTAGCCCAGCGATTGTACTGACCGTGGATTATCTCACCCATGAGCCAGAAATCCTGACGCATACTCCGTGTAAAGCTGTGGATCTTGCGGATAAAATCATCGGTGAGACAGTCCGCAGCGTCAAAGCGGATACCGTCTATATTCCATTTTTCTATCCACATTTTAACAGCGCCGAAGATGTGGTCCACTACCTCGCCGTTCCAGAGGTTCAGCTTTACAAGATTGTAGTGACCGTTCCAGCCCTCGTATGAGAAATTGTCACCGTAGGGAGAGCGTCCGCCGAAATTCACTCCCGCGAACCAGTCCTTGTATCGTGACCCCTGACCGTTCTGCTGTAAGTCCTTGAAGGCAAAGTGATCTCTGCCCACATGATTGAACACACCGTCCAGAATGACCCGTATGCCGTTCTTGTGGAGCTCCTCACAGACCTGTCCGAACTCATCGTTTGTTCCCAGACGCTTGTCCACGGTGTAATAGTCCGTAGTGTCATAGCCATGCTCAAAGGACTCGAAGATTGGTCCGAAATACACAGCGTTCATGTTAAGCGCTTTAAGGTGTGGTATCCATTCAATTACCTTAAGGATCCTGCCCCTTTCAAGATCCTTAGCCTCCGAGCGGAACTTCTCACATCCACAGAAGCCGAGAGGGTAAATATGGTATATGCTTGTTTGCTCTATCCAGTGTGACATTTTCTATTTCTCCTTTTCATTCAGAATAAGCAATACATTGTTATTATATCATATTTTACGGTCAAAGGCAAGCAAATTCAATATTTTTTAATAAATTCTTCCATACATCAAAAAAATTTGCCAAATGCCTTGCAATCCGGCGCAAAAAATTGTATAATATAAAATAGGTATGTATGACCATATATTCCGGAAGCGCTTTCCGCCGCAAGCCTGTCCGGAATAATCCATAACGGCGGAGAACGGAGCAATAAAATGAATAAGAATAATATGTTGAATGAATTAACAGAAGCTGCTATAGCCAAGGCTAAAGAGGATATCGTCATCACTCAGGGACTCATCGTCCTTATCGCAGCAGTATCATTTATAACAGGTCTGCTGGTAGGTATACTCTGCACCTCAGGCTCAAAGGCAAGCAAAAGAAGAAAAATGAAGAAGAGAGCCTTTGATGCAGACGAATACGCCCGTCAGTTCAATTTCGAAAATTTTGAAGATTTCGACAGCGATGATGACGATGGCTACGAATACGCTTTCTGATCTCAGATGCACTATTAAAATTAATACTGTAAAGGACTTACGATAATATGAAGCTTGGTATGGTTGGTCTCCCTAATGTGGGAAAAAGTACGCTTTTCAACGCTCTGACAAACGCAGGAGCGGAATCCGCAAACTACCCCTTCTGCACGATAGAGCCTAATGTGGGTATCGTTTCAGTGCCGGACGAGCGTCTTGACAAGCTTAAGGAAATGTATAATCCCGAAAAATTCACTCCTGCCACCCTTGAATTTGTGGACATCGCAGGACTTGTAAAGGGCGCGTCCAAGGGCGAGGGTCTGGGCAA
>JAFLUI010000168.1 GCA_022508825.1 Oscillospiraceae bacterium | reverse complement strand
AGCGCGGAAACGAAATGACACAGGTTCTGGAGGAATTTTCCGAGCTTGTTGACCCTCGTACAGGAAAGGCTCTTACCGACAGGACGGTGCTGATCGCAAATACATCAAATATGCCCGTGGCGGCTCGTGAGGCGTCTATCTACACAGGTATCACCCTTGCGGAATACTACCGTGACATGGGATATCATATCGCTATAATGGCGGACTCCACCTCACGATGGGCGGAGGCTCTCCGTGAAATAAGCGGACGTCTTGAGGAAATGCCTGCGGAGGAAGGCTTCCCCGCCTATCTGCCTTCAAGAATCTCCGAGTTCTATGAGCGTGCAGGATATGTTGAGACCCTTTGCGGAAAAGAAGGCTCGGTAAGCATCATAGGTGCGGTATCTCCGCAGGGTTCGGACTTCTCGGAGCCTGTTACACAGAATACAAAGCGTTTTGTGCGTTGCTTCTGGGCTCTTGACAAGGCTCTTGCATATGCAAGACACTATCCGTCTATCAACTGGAATGACAGCTATTCCGAGTATATGGACGATCTTGCCAATTACTATGATGAAAACGTAAGCATAGACTTCCTTAAATACCGCCAGAGGATATCCAATATCCTTCTGGAGGAAAACAAGCTTATGGAGATCGTAAAGCTGATCGGTTCGGACGTTCTTCCGGAGGATCAGAAGCTTGTTATTGAGATCGCCCGTGTGGTAAGAGTAGGCTTCCTCCAGCAGAACGCTTATCATAAGGACGACACATATGTCCCCCTTGAAAAGCAGTTCCGTATGATGGGCATTATTCTTCATCTTTACGATAATTGTGAAAAAGTCATTTCTCTTGGCGTGCCTGTAAGCACAATTGCCGGGACAGGACTGTTTGAAAAGGTAATAAAAATGAAATACGATATACCTAACGACCAGCCTGAGCTTTTCAATCTTCTTGAAGCAGAGGTTGAAAGCACTCTCAAGAAATTCAGGGCAGAGGACTAAAGCTGCCTGAACAAAACGCGGGGAAAGGAGAGAATGTTCCCGTATAATGAATATTATTAAGGAGCATAGTCATAAAAATGAGTTTACAGTATGTTGGATTAAGTGAAATAAACGGTCCTCTCGTAGTTCTGGACGATGTTGACAACGCTTCATATGATGAGGTGGTGGATATCCGCCTTGACGACGGTACCGCAAGAATCGGCAGAGTGGTCGAGGTATCGGGAAAAAGGGTAGTGCTCCAGGTGTTTGAGGGTACGAAAAGCCTGTCCCTGAAAAATACAAAGACCCGGTTTATGGGCAGACCTATGGAGTTGCCGCTTTCTCCCGAGATTTTAGGACGTGTATTCAACGGCGCAGGCAGACCTGTTGACGGTCTGGGGGAGATCTTCGCAGAGAAGACAGCGGACATAAACGGTAAGCCTCTTAACCCTGTGTCCCGTTCCTATCCGAGAAACTATATCCATACAGGGATATCTTCCATTGACGCCCTTATGACCCTTATCAGAGGTCAGAAGCTTCCTATCTTCTCCGGCTCGGGACTTTCCCACAACAAGCTGGCTGTACAGATAGTGCGTCAGGCTAAGATTGCTGAGGACAGCGGTCAGGAGTTTGCGGTAGTATTTGCGGCAATGGGCGTTAAAAACGACGTTGCGGACTACTTCAGAAAAAGCTTTGAGGAAAGCGGTGTTCTCCAGAGGGTAGTAATGTTCCTGAATCTTTCAAATGACCCTATCATAGAACGTATACTTACACCAAGATGTGCTCTTACTGCGGCAGAGTATCTTGCTTTTGAAAAGAATATGCACATCCTTGTTATCCTTACCGATATGACATCATACGCAGAGGCAGTACGTGAGTTCTCCTCCTCAAAGGGAGAGATTCCTGCGCGTAAGGGCTTCCCCGGATACCTGTACTCCGACCTTGCTGCGCTGTACGAGCGTGCAGGAGTAATAAAGGGCTCCGATGGCTCTGTAACTCAGATACCTATCCTTACAATGCCTAACGACGACATCACACACCCTGTTCCAGATCTTACCGGATATATCACGGAGGGACAGATCGTTCTGGACAGAGGTCTCGATCAGACGGGAGTATATCCTTCCATATCGGTGCTGCCGTCCCTTTCACGTCTTATGAAGGACGGTATAGGCGAAGGCTATACAAGATCGGATCATTCCGATGTTGCAAACCAGCTTTTTGCCTGCTATGCAAAGGTAATGGACGCAAGAGCTCTTGCTTCGGTAATCGGTGAGGATGAGCTTTCCGAGCTTGACAAATCATATATGAATTTCGGCAAGATGTTCGAGAAGCATTTTGTTACACAGGCTCCGGACGAAAACCGCTCCATTGACGAGACCCTTGATCTGGGCTGGAACCTGCTTTCACTGCTTCCCAAATCTGCTCTTGACAGAGTGGACGAAAAGCTGCTGAATGAAAAATATAATCCAAACGCTGCGGAGCTGTTCGCATAAGGCTTGCAGCTCTGCAACGTCAGAAAACCGATATCATAAAGGAGGCTTGTATCTATGGCTGACCAGGTGTTTCCTACCAAAGGAAATCTGCTGAATATCCAGAAATCTCTTTCACTGGCACGGCTTGGTTATGAGCTGATGGACAAAAAGAGGAACATTCTTATACGCGAGCTCATGCTGATGGTGGATGCGGCAAAATCACTGCGTGGAACTATCGACAACACCTTTATCCAAGCCTATTCCGCACTTCAGATGGCTAACATTGCAAGGGGAGTTATCGAAAATGTTGCAAATGCCGTTCCTGTTGAGGAATCGCTTTCCGTCTCATACAGGAGCGTAATGGGATGTGAGCTTCCGAAGCTTGCCATTGAGGAAAGAAAGCCTGTGCTCAACTATGGACTGCAGTATACCGATTCAAATGTAGATATGGCGTATATCTGCTTTGAGCGTGTTAAGTATATGACTGCTACGCTGGCTGAGGTGGAAACAAGCATATACAGGCTGACAAATTCCATAAGAAAGACACAGACCCGCGCCAACGCTTTGCAGAATATCGTTATACCAAGATACGAGAGCATAGTGCGCTATATAAGCGGCAGCCTTGAAGAAAAGGAACGTGAGGAATTTTCACGCATGAAGGTCATCAAGGCGCAGAAAATGAGAAAAAGATACAAAATAAAAAGCGCGGACAGCTACTAAGGCAGTCCGCGCTTTCATGTTATGACAAACGTATGTTGTCGACTTCCTCTCTTGCCATTTCGGCGTTGTCCTCAAGGACGTTTACAACGCTGCCGTCAGGGAGAGTTTTGTTGCAGGTGATAATGTTGGTGCAGTACATCCCGTTGATCTGCTGTGGATGCTCGGGGTCTGCTTTGGCTTGGTTTCCATGCTTGATAAGACGTTTTTCCATGATACAGTCCCTCCGTTAAAGATAACTTTTAAGGTTGTCGATATATCGCTGCTCCTTGGTAAGCATACTTTTGGCTTCCTTTATCAGTTTGGGGTCTGCTGTAATTGTGTTGTTAAGAGCCTTGTTGATCTTGATGACTCCCATATTTGTACCCTGGATAAGCATTTCTGCAATATGCTCGGTGGATCTGTCTCTGGCACAATTCATTGTAATGCCCATAGATGTCATCATCTTTGTCATTTTAGATGCGGGACGGGGTCTTTCATTGTTAGCCCTCATCTGGCTTATGATGGTGTTTACCTGCTCTTTATAGTTTGAAAGCTGCATACGCATCTCGTTTTTCAGCCTTGAATCCTGTACCTTGGGGAAAATTTTCCTTATGGAGCTTGATCCGATCTCAGCGTTCTGATAAAGAGCGTTGTATAATTTGGTCGAGTCGCTCATATTGATCATTCCTTTCAATAATTTTTCAGATTTATTATTTGTAATAAAGCTCTGAATATTTGAGGTATTTATATTGAAAAATAAGAAGATATGTTGTATAATATTATGGAAGGATAATACATTTAACAATAAAAGGAGATTAATATGGCAGATTTAAGAACTCCAAGAAATAAGGAAAATTTTGTTATAAGAGCGGCGAAAGGTCTTGGATACTGGTTTCTGGGGACGTTCATGAGTACCTTCGTATGTGCTGCTATGATAGTCCTTATAAGGGGTACCATTATGCTGAAAATATTTGTAGCGCTTTGTACTCTTACGATAACTATGGGACTGTTTTTCAACTGGGCTCATTACGCTGCGAAGCGGGACAGAAATGCTGCCAAGTTCCACAATATGGAATATGACAGATATATGCCGCTTAAAATGTCTATTGCAGCGCCTATAGTCAGCTATGGGATGCTTATTGCGCTGTATCTTTGCAAGCTTGGGATAATTCCCGATATTTTTAACTGGTATATGTGGATAGATATGTGGACGGTACCGTTTATAAAAATGTTCACTGACAGCACTACCATAGACGGTATCTCATGGACGGGGATACTTGGAATCACATTCCTTGTACTGCTCCAGCCTTTGACAATAACGGCAACTTATCTGCTTACCTACAATGATGTAGATGTAACAAAACTGGTCTTATATAAAAATGATAAATAACAAGGCTGAGTCTTGACACCTGCCATACAATAAAGGAGATTAAAGTTAAGAAAGGTATTCAGAAATGAAAAACACAGAACATCTTATAACTGCATATCATCCCATAACCTCAACGCCGTTTACACAGAGTCCTGCATACAGTGAGATCGCACCAAGCAAAGCACTCTTGCCGTTTATACGCTGCTTCTGGGGAACTGCCG
>JAFLUI010000167.1 GCA_022508825.1 Oscillospiraceae bacterium | reverse complement strand
CATCACACTGGCAGTGTGGGGGTCAGGGGTTCGAATCCCCTATGCTCCACCAGCGGGGAAGCCCCGCGGCAAGACCGTCCTTAGATAGAAAGGGCGGTTTATTTTGCAGCTCGACCGCATAGTAATTATACAGAGATCAAATGCCGCTCGGCAAGACTGTCCTTACATAGTAGGGACGGTTTTTTTGTGCCCGGTTTTATTGACATTTATTATATATCTGTGATATAATATGGTCAAAGGGGAATTACTACTATGCAGGATAAATTGTTGCTGATACACCAATTTCTTAATGAGATAACAAATATAACGACCGAGGATGAGCTTACCGGACTTTCCGAAAGCTATAGGTCTAAGCTTGAAGTTTATCGGGAAGACGATATAATATTCAGGCTCTGGAACGACATTACAGCGCTTTGCAGGGAGAATATATTACTGAAAACAAGCGAAGCCGGCGCTTCACGGAGCAAACGGCTTGCTGCCCTTACAGCAGATGAAAGAAACGAGCTTGCGGAAACAGAAAAAATTATCGATGAAAACCGCTTTGCATATTATTTTCAGCCTATCGTAAACACTGTGGACGGCAGCATCTATTCCTATGAAGCTCTTATGCGTCCCATAAGCGACATGGGTCTTACTCCGTTTCATATTCTTAAATATGCGGGACTGACAGGCAGACTCAGTGACATAGAACGGGCAACATTTCTGAATATATTGAACATCATCGACGGCAGTGAAGAAAAATTCGGAGACAGGAAGGTATTCATAAACAGTATCCCCGGAACAAAGCCGGAAAGCAATGATTTCAGACGCATAGGGGAGCTGCTTGTAAAGCACTCGGACACCGCTGTCGTGGAGCTTACCGAGCAGGATGAATTCGGTGAAAACGAGCTGAGCGCTCTTAAAGAACGATATATGAATATGGGTATAAAAATTGCTATAGATGATTACGGAACGGGATATTCAAATGTAGCAAATCTGCTCAGGTATATGCCGAACTACGTGAAAATAGACCGCTCGCTGCTCAGTGACATACATAACAGTCCCAAAAAGCGGCATTTTGTCCGGGAGATAATAGATTTCTGCCACGACAACAACATCATGGCTCTTGCAGAGGGCGTTGAGACATCTGAGGAGCTTTGCACTGTAATATTGCTGGGTGCAGACCTGATACAAGGCTTTTATACTGCAAGACCCTCTGCGGAGATCATTGACTCCATCCCATATGATATCAGGCAGGAAATAAAGCTTTGCCAGCAGGAGCGTCAGGACGGCAAGGGTCAGCTGGTATATAATGCTGATGCTGCCGATCGTGTGCAGCTTGACAAACTTGTAAAGGACGGCTATGAATGTATTCTTATCGGAAGGGATATCGTTACGGACAATGAGGTCAATATCGTCGGCTCGCCATCCCTTGATACGGATATACATATTGAGACGGCTGATGGCTTCAAAGGCAGGATCGTACTGGAAAATGTGCATCTGTCCAATGTAAAGGACCGTCCCTGTATAGATCTGGGGGAAAACAGCGATGTGACCATCCTGCTTAAAGGTGAAAATAAACTGAACAAAGGCGGCATAAGGGTCCCTGAAAGCGCAGGGCTTAAGCTTGAAGGCGAAGGCGACCTGAATATAAAAATTGATGCTGTAGAATACTTTGGCATAGGAAACGATATTTCCTCAAAGCATGGTGAAATTACTTTCGATCAGTCAGGGATAGTGACCATTACCGCCAACGGACAGAAAGGCGTGGGAATCGGTTCGGGACTGGGAGGAAATATAACGATACATCAGGGAAGATATGCTCTGAATTTAAGCGGCGATACGGGAGCAGGCATCGGTGCGCTTTACGCTGACAGCAAGCTGGAATTGATCAACTGCGATTTCAATACTGACATTACCCTTGCAAAGGGAGCGGCAATAGGCTGCATAAACAGCAATGCAGATATACATATCTCTAAAAGCTCAGCAAGGATCTATATGAGCGGTGCAGAGCTGACAGCTATCGGATCGTTCAGCGGAGCAAATACAAAGGTCCTGATAGACAATGCAATTGTAACGCTGGACATAAGGGCGCCTCGCTGTACCTGTGCAGGTGCGCTTGACGGAAGCTCGGAAATAAGAATCGAAGGGGCATCCTTTCGTGCTTCTGTCGGAGGATGGGAATCGCTTCCCTTCGGCGGATACAGCGGGGATACAAAGGTTTCTTTTGTCAATGCTGATACCACCATTAAAATGGAAACAGATGTGGACACAAATAAATATATATCTTCAGATAAGATCGAGATCATCAATGGAAGAACAATTATCACCAATCATGGCAATGAGATAGGATTAACATGATCTTTATAAAAAGACAGCTGCCGTCCTTGAATTTCAGGGACGGTATTTTTATCATTTTATGTAACGTTTTATAATTTCATCCGTCTTATTAAGTGAAGGGAGGTGTGAAGATGTCCGATTTTGACGAGATATACAGGCTCTATGCAGGAAATGTCTACAGATTTCTTCTGCGTATGAGCGGAGACCCCGATACTGCCGAGGAGCTTACATCGGAGACCTTTTACCGGGCGGTAAAAAACATCGACAGCTTCCACGGGAGCTGCAAAATGTCTGTGTGGCTCTGTGGGATAGCAAAAAATCTTTATACAGACTATCTCAGGAAAAGCGAGCGGAAAAATGTGTACCTTGATGACAGAGACCATCCGGATGGGGGAGACATAATCCTGCTTTTCGAGGACAAGGAGCAGGTACTCAATATCCACCGGATACTTCACACCCTTGAGGAGCCCTACAAGGAGGTCTTTTCTCTGAGAGTTTTCAGTGAGCTGTCCTATAAGGAGATAGGCTCTCTGTTTGAAAAGTCCGACGGTTGGGCGAGGGTAATCTTCTTTCGTGCAAAGGAAATGATACTCAAACAGATCAATAATGAAAGGAACTGATATTATGAAATGTGCTGTTGTTCAGGACTTGCTGCCAATATACTGTGACGGAGCCTGCTCTCCCGAGACCTCCGCAGAGATAGAAAAGCATACTGCCGATTGTCCCGTATGTTCAAGTCTCCTGAGAGATTATAAAAGCGAGGTCAAGGCTACAGACAGTGAGGGAGCGCTTCCCAAAAATCCCTTCCAAAAAATAAAGAAAAGCATCTTCCGAAGCAAGCTTGCCGCGGTACTGCTTGCAGCTGTGCTGATAGCCCTTGTTTCCGCTGTCTGCTGTCTGGGATACGGACAGATAGTAAAGGATCATAATTATCAAAGCTTTGAAACGGTCATTTCCTCATTCAGAACAAAAAAGCTCATAAAAAAGCTCTGTTCCGGGGACATTGATTACGTTATGGACAGGACGACCGTGCGCAATGACCGCTTATTTTATTATGACGGATATCTTGTGCCGGATGAATATACCGAGCTGCGCCGGGGGTATCTTGAAAGCTATTATAACATGATAAAAGACAAAAAGACCGATATAAAACCGGTCATGTGCGAGTACAATGAAACATTGAACGATCTGAAATTTGTCCACAGCATGATCTCTGTTAAGACCGACGGCTTGCCTGCAGTCAGATTTGAAATTATGGAGTCAGGCGGAAAATATATTATTATCTCCTGTTTTATTGAGGGGGCATATTACGAAACAGATGAATTTTCTTCACTAATCGAAAAGATGCATTTTATGCTTGACCCTAACATTACCCATGACTTTAAATTTGAAAAGATCGCCATAAACGCCGGCGATCAGCCGAAAGACCTTTTTATGTCCAGAAACAGCATTGTGGGCGAACAATATTCTGACCATGAATTTGAAAATGAAGCCTACAGCACTGCACTTCTGGAAAGAATGTATGAAATGAATCAGGCAGGGATATACTGTGATGACCTCAGTATTATAAACTCCCGGTTTGATAGGGAAAGCAGACGATTCCTTGCGGATATATATGCTGTCTTTACGGATCCTGTCACACAGAATAAAATAGTTTATATCAGAACAATACAGTGGACATCGGTGTCAAGAAAAACTGTCCTTGACGAATTTGAACCCACTGTCATAGACGGCGGGGTCAGTACAGATACGCTTGAAAAAGTCAGAAATTTATTTTAATGGTGGAGACTCGTCATAAAGCTCGTCTGATCGGCATAATATGGAACAGTACAAGTTTATTTACGGAGGCTGTTTCTATGAAAAAACATCGCATTAATGTTACCGATCTGCTGCTTTATATTGTGTCCGCAGAGCTTGCAGGAGCATTGTCCGCACTTCTGACGGGGGGATTCCGGGACTTCTTCATCAAATATGAAAAGCCTCCGTTACTGCCTGACGCAGGCTTATTTCCAATAGTCTGGACGATACTTTATGCAGTGATGGGAGTTTCCGCATATCTTATTTATTCTGCAGGCAAGGACAGGGACGATGTAAAAGCCGCCCTGAAAATTTACTGGATACAACTTTTTGTGAATTTCTCATGGAGCATTGTATTTTTCCGCTTTGAGCTGCTCTGGCTTGCAGTGGGAGTGGTTGCGCTTCTGCTTGGACTTATTGTTGTAATGATAAAGAAGTTCAGGGACATAAATTCTGCTGCGGGGTATATGAACATTCCCTATCTTATCTGGACGGCTTTTGCAGCCTATCTGACCATCGCTATTGCAGTAATAAACTAAATTATCATTTATCGCACAAGGTGGGGTGGAAGTCCGGCTGGTCCAGCGCAGCCTCGCGCTGGCGAGGGTCAAGGGGCGAGGAGCCCCTTG
>JAFLUI010000166.1 GCA_022508825.1 Oscillospiraceae bacterium | reverse complement strand
TGCGCAGCAAAACTCGGAGGCAAATGCGTTAGCATTTGGCAAATCTACACCCCACATTTAGTAAATTCAGATGATTTAGTTTGCAAAGCCCCCTATCAAGGGGGCATTTTCATTGTGCCTCAGAAAAACGCGATTCCGATATGTGATTATGTTGACTTCTGCCAACATATGTGTTATTATATAGTTGTCAGATCTGATAATACAATCAAATCCACATAATGGAGGTATATTATGGAAAATACGATCTATATGGAAGAGCGGCAGCGTGAGATAGCGGACATCATCGCAAGGGAAGGCAAAATATCCAATGCAAGGATACAGGAAATGTATATGATAAGCTATGAGACTGTACGCAGAGACCTTGAACAGCTTGAAAGATCAGGACTTTGCAAACGCACGCACGGAGGCGCAATAGCTCCTCTGACCGACAGCGGTCAGGTCTCGGTCAGACCGCCTGCAAACCGCGATTTTGCGTCCATGCCGATTTTTCCGGAATATCTTGCAATTGCCCGCAAAGCCGCAGAATATATAAGAAAAAACGACTGTATCTATCTTACAGGCGGTTCTCTCGGACATCTGATGCTCAGATTTCTGCCGACGGATATTTTTTACACGGTGGTGGTCAATTCAGCAGATATGGCGGAAAGCTTAAGAGCATTCGGCAATTTTGACGTATATATCATAGGCGGGAAAATGCGGCAGTCGGGCTCGATAGTTGATGCTACTGCGCTGGAAAATGTCTCGCGTTTCAGGTTCGATACCTGTTTTGTTACCGGTGGAGGGTTAAGTACGGATTTCGGGCTGTCAAACGGCACAGGAGAAACGGCAGCGTTCCAGCGGGAGGTGATAAGAAACAGCAAGAGGAAGATTCTTCTCATGCCGGGGAAAAAGGTGGGTCATGATTGTTTCATAAACGTGTGCAGTATAGACGAATTCAGTGAGATCATAACAGACTGGACAGCTGACCCAAAGCTGCTTGATGAAATAATTTCTTCTGGTATTTCGGTAGTTACGGCAGAGGAGGAGAAATGACAGAGCTAAGTCGGGAATTAAAGCTGAGATTCATGATATTAGACAAATATCCCAGCCTGAGCGAATTTTCACGTCAGGCCGGGATACCATATTCAACACTGATGACAGTATTCAAGCGCGGGATCGCAGGGGCAGGCTTTGACCTTATCATGAAAATATGCCATACCCTCAATATTGACCCGGATGAATTGCTGTAATGCAGATAACAATGCAGGGCTTTGTGATGTTACCGAGCCACAAACCTACAAGTTACCTCAAAACTATGTAACGGAAAGGGTCAAGGCTCAGCCTTGTTAGCCTTGTTCATAAATGATATCACCGCCGCAGGTGGCGGTACCCTTTATCTCGTGACAGCGGATGCTTCCGTTTGCGGCTTCTGCATTTCCATGTATGTCTCCGCAGGTTATATTGTCACCTGCAGCGGCATCATTGCCCACGTTTCCGCAGATTATATTGTCTCTGGCAGAGGCGTCATTGCCGATGTTTCCGCAGTTTATGCTGTCTCCCGCAGATGCACTGTGACCGATATTTCCGCAGTTTATGCCGTCTCCTGCAGAAGCGCTGTGACCGATATCCCCGCAGTTTATACTGTTTCCTGCTGATACGCTGCCGCCGATGTCTCCGTCAATATCCGCGCTGCCCCATATTTCAACGTTGATGATCTTATCTGTCTGGGGAATCTCCAGCATGATTTTTACGTCTTTGCTGTAATCGTTTTTTGTAAGTACCTTTGAGCCAAGAAATTGTACCACCCGCAGCTTGCCGTCGTCCGGGAAATTATTGCAGTCCTCAGCACAGACACAGCAATTGCAGCCGAAGAAAAGCTCGTCCATGCTTATGTGCAGATACTCTGCGATCCTGGGAAGGAGCATTATATCCGGCAATGATGCCTGAGTTTCCCACTTGCTTACAGCCTGGACGCTTACTCCGAAGGCTTCTGCAAAGATTTCCTGACTAACGCCCATTTCACGGCGTTTTTCTTTTATTACATCACTTATTTTGATTTCCATAAAATTCTACATCCTTCCTTCTTTTTCTGAAACAGCATATTTTCCGGTATTTCTTTTTTCGGGAAAGGCAGTGATGAAATAAAATGATGGAACCGCACACCGTAAGCCCATCATAAAATTTCACAAAGCATTTCCTATAGGAAAAAAAGCGGTTTAGAATTATTTTATCACATGGTTTTTTAAATTACCACAAACTGTTGATTGAATTAGACAAAAATTTATCAACTGTCAGTTTAGGCAGGCTGAGCCTGCACCCTTTCCGGATGCGCAGACAGAAAAAAGCCGACAGCGGGATATCCGCTGCCGGCTTTGAAATTGCAATAACAGTTTTTTTACAAACCGAAGTTACTAAGCATTTTCTTAAGCTGGGACGCCTGACCGTTAAGCTCCTCGGAAGCTGCTGCGCTTTCTTCAGCGTTTGCTGCTGCGGAGGAAACATAGTCTGCGATCATTCCGACCTTCTGGTTGACATTTGCCATGCAGGTGCTCTGTTCATGAGACTCCTCGTTTATCTGAACAATAATGCTATCGATAGCATCCGTCTTATCCACAACACTATGCAGAGATTTTGAAGCGGAATCTGCAAATCTCATACCCTTGTTTACTGCATCTGCGGAATGTTCGATAAGCTTTGAGGTCTGAACAGACGCCTCAGAGCTTTTTCCTGCAAGATTTCTTACCTCGTCAGCAACAACGGCAAAGCCTCTTCCTGCCATGCCTGCTCTTGCTGCTTCTATGGAGGCGTTAAGCGCCAGAATATTGGTCTGGAAAGCGATATCCTCAATTGTACTGATAATTTTCTTGATCTCCTCGGAGGAGTTTGAAATTTCCTCCATAGCCCCCAGAAGATTCTGCATCTGCTGGTTGCTGCTTTTAACTGCCTCAGCCGTTTCGTGAGCGATATTTCTCGCATCATCGGTACGGTTCACATTATTTTCGATCATATGTGCTACATTCTCAACGTCTGTAACGATCTCGCCGATAACTGCGGTCTGCATTGAAACGGATTCTGCAAGCTGATTTGCTCCGTTGGCAACTCCTTCGGCTCCTCCCGATACTGCATCGGAAGCGCTGTCAATGCCGCTGAATACCTTTCCGAGAGAACCGGAAATGCTGTCAAGAGATTTCTTTATAGCAGAATAGTCACCATGGTATTCTACCTTTGAATTGGACGCAAATTCACCGTGAGAAAAGCTTTCAAGTCTGTTTGATATATCGTTTATGTAATTTTTCATTACAAGGTTATTATTTTCTATAGTACGGCATACTGCGCCTATCTCATCTTCTGCGTTGTAATCAAATTTAACGTCAAGTATTCCTTCGGCTACTGCCTGCGAATTGAGCACCACTTCATCAAGAGGTGCAAATGCACGCTTCAGAACAAAATGCAGCAGGAATGCTATGCACGCTGCAAAAAAGACAGTCAGTCCGATAAACAGCAGAATGACCTTTGTATATGTAGAGGTATATTCTTTGTAGTCAAGCATATATCCCAGCTTCCAGCCGGTGCTGTTCATTATGGATTCAGCGTACATTGTAGTCTTCCCGTCATAGTCCTTGATGGGCTGCAGGTATGTTGTATCCATGCTTGCAGAGTATCCGGGGGTCACGTCAGCCAGTATTGTGAACACATCGTTTCCGCTTGAATCGACCTTTGCCTGGAAAGCACTGTTCTCATGCACGATGATGGAGCCGTCATCGGTAGTAAGTACAGAGTATCCGTTCTGGTCAATGTGCAGTTCGTTTACATATTCCGAAAGAGTGTCAAGGAATACGTCTATGCATATAACACCTATAGTTTCGCCGTTTTTCTGAAATCTTTTGGCAATGGTGATTACCATACGGCCTGTCTGGACGTCAGTATATGGATTTGTTACAATAGTACCTTCAGAAGGTGCAGCCATTTTATACCATACTCTGGATGTAGGATCGTAACCCTCGGATATATATTCACTTCCGAATATATATCTCTTGTCAGCGAATCCTACGTAGCAGTCGAAAATGTCGTCGTCCATTCTGCTGCATTCCTGCAGGAATTTCAGACACTCTGCATCATTTGAGGCAAAGTCTCTGTTTACTGCTTCCATTGCCATTACATCACATATGGCTGATTTTTCACCGAGCCAGGTTTCCATAAGGTTCTTGCAGGAATCAAGGCTGGAAAATACCGTCTGCTTCTTCTGATCGTTGTGATTTGTTACTGCAACATAACAGGCAACTATCGACAACAGCAGTACAACAACTGCAACCGTTGTTGTTACCATTATCATCAAACGATTGCGAATACCCATTTTATTCATAAGTTTAACGCTCCTTATTGAATAATACTTCAAATCATACAGTATAAAAAAATAACTATGTCTATTATATCAGATTTTATCTTATATTTCAAGAGTTTTTTTGCATATTTTTTCAGAAAAATTGCAAAAAATAAACCGCCTCCGCTATTGCAGAGACGGTTTTCTTATGGTTTTCGTCAATATTCAGGAAAATTATGCGGTCGAGTGAAAAATAAACCCTTTCCGAAAGAATTACTAACGGAAAGGGTCAAGGCTCAGCCTTGTGGCTGGGGTGCAGGGATTCGAACCCCGGAAATGCTTGAGTCAGAGTCAAGTGCCTTACCGCTTGGCGACACCCCAAGATATAAGTCCGTCAGCTGTTTACAACGGACTTTTTGACTGGCTGGGATAGGTGGATTCGAACCACCGGAATGACGGAGTCAAAGTCCGCTGCCTTACCGCTTGGCTATATCCCA
>JAFLUI010000165.1 GCA_022508825.1 Oscillospiraceae bacterium | reverse complement strand
TTCGCCTATCGAAAAACTTATTACATACTGTCCAATATGATTGACAAACTTACACGGTTTAAATCAATTTTTTATAATCAATTCTCTTGACAAATCAATATTTTTGTGTTATAATATTGATACTGTGGGCGGTGGAAGTTACCCACAAGTATCGTGCTTTTATGTAGTCGGAGCTTTGAACCTGTTACCGACTACATTTTTTCTTCAAGGACGTGAATAATGCTGCCTTTAGACCTCAAAATGAAAAAGATAGAATATTATTTAATTACATACTTTCGGAAAAGCCTCCAATTTAAAATTTGCATTATTTAAATGTCCGCGTCGGTTTGGTTCATATTTAACGTATTCTATACGTTCAAGGAATGATTTAAGCAATAAGTTTTTTTCATCAGAATCTTTGCAGTGGTCATACGCTGAAATAACATATTTTAAACAAGATGAAATTTTCTGTCCTGCATAAAAATTATTTTCTGTTTCCGTGAGTTCTTTTTCCAGTTTCATAAGTCTTGTTTTAACTTCATTTTTATGCTCCGAAAGTATCATATTTCTTTGCTTGAAAATTTCGGATGTATATACTCCCTGCTCTAAAAGATCATAGGTATTGGCGATCTGCATATCAATTTTTTCAGATTCGGAATAAAGCTCTTCAGCAGCTTTTTTTATATTTATATACTCATTGCCGGGAACTACATTATGTGCGTCGATTTGTACGGTATATTTATCGAACCATTTATTCAGAAATTCCAGAACTGACTGTTCAACAAGAAATATCGGTGCAGAAACACATCTGCACTTTTTATTTGAGCATTTTATTGTATCATATTTATTATGTGAAGTTACTCCCAGCCTTGTCATTACGGAACCGCATATCCCGCAGTAAATAAGTCCGGCAAATGGATTCTGCAAAGTGTCAGATGAACGGACAGACTTTTTTCTGCTGCCTGCAAGTCTGTTTTGAACAGAATAAAAAATATCATCGGAAATTATCGGTTCATGCAGACCATCAACAAGTATGTGGTCATTGCAGGTCTTCCGTATCGTTACTATCTGTCCGTTTACAGAGCTTTTTATATTTTTTCTGTAGGACCATCTTATTTTTCCTATGTAGACAGGATTTTTCAGCATATCAATGATAGTTGCTCTGCTCCAGGACTTGCCGCTGCGGGTCGGGATATCCATACTGTCCAGCTCCTCTGCAATGTCTCCAGTCGATTTTCCGTCAAGATACCGTGAAAAAATATACCGGACAGTATCAGCTTCACCGTTTGGCTTAAGCGTATGCCCCTTGTCCCCTTTTATTTTTATCTTGTCATATCCATATGGCGGAACAGAACCTATATACCTGCCCTCTTTCGCAGAAATAATGCGTCCCCGCTGTATCCTGCGGTTTATGATCTTGTATTCACGGCGAGCCATAAAAAGCTCAAATTCAAAATACTCCTCGTCAAATTCACTTGTTGGATCGTAAATTTTCCGAGGAGTAATTATTTTTGTACCGGACAGTCTGAATGTCCGCAGGACTATCCCCTGATCTACCGAATCACCGCGGGCAATACGGTCAGCGTCCATTACAAATACACCGTCGTATTTTTTTTGCTCCACTGCTTTAAGCAGACGCTGTACCTCGGGACGTGCTTCAATGGTTTCTCCCGAAACTATCTCACGGTAAATATCAGTTATAGGAAGATCAATTTTTTCTGAAAGCTCTGTAAGAACTTTTTCATGCCTTGAAAGGGTCTCCCCCTCTCCCCGCGCCTCTGATTCCGCATCTGCACGGGATTTTCTCAGATACATAGCATAAGCCATTAAGCTCCTCCCCTTTTTGGAGTGTTTTAATTAATACTTATGCTGAAAAGTAAAATTATTTGCTATATGGACTGTCAAACTCTGCTTCTGCTTTAGCCACAGCTTCTTCAAGGGTAAGTCCTGTAAAGAACGGCGCATTAAGATACCGTCCTGATTTTTTATCGTCCACAAAGACTCCCACAGCAATTCCGGGGATAGCACTTTCGGGAGCATTCGGAGCATGAGGTCCGCCCAGATCTGTCCTGCACCAACCGGGATCGGTAAGATTTATCATAACATCGGTCCCGTTGACCTTGGAGCCGAGGTCTATCGTAATTTTGTCAAGAGCTGCCTTGCTTGCGGAATATCCTGCTTGTTCAGGCTCAAGAGCAATACCGCTTGTTGTATTAAGGATCCTGCCAAAGCCTCGTTCTATCATTTTCGGCATAAAATGATAGCAGATTATTGCAGGAGCAATGGTATTGATCTTGAAGCTCTCGGTGTAATCTTCAACGGGAGTCTTGAAATAATCGCTGCGGTAAGCTATCTGCATACCTGCGTTGTTCATAACGATATCGACCTGAGTTCCCCGTTTATCGATCTCAGCAAGCATTGCATATACACTGTCAAGATCAGACAGCTCTGCTGAAACCGCATAGGCGTCCACTCCCATAGACTTTACCTCGGATAAAACCTTTTCTGTATGAGAGATATCTCTGCTGTGAAGAATAAGGTTACATCCATGCTCAGCCATAAGCTTTGCAGTAAGATAACCGATACCTCTTGCCGCTCCTGTAATAAGAGCCCATTTGTTTTTTACATTGACCATGTTAAACTCTCCTTATACAATTAAATTGTAATAATTATATCATATATTGATTTACAAGTCAAGGAATCGGAAGCCCCAGAAGCGGTAGGTTTCAAGGAATATCAAAGCAAATACACAAACTCCGTTTACGATCATATTGGAGATGTATTTTCCCGCCTTTGCTTTTTCGGGAGAATCTGACATCATCACTTTCACATCATTCACGACGGCAAACAGACAGACCATACCGCACAGGATATTTGCTGCAGCAAACACGATGCCGATAGGCTTGATGACACCGCCCTTCAGGTTCATATATATGAAAAGCATTGAAGCCAGTACCAGCAGTCTGGAGCCCTCTGCAAGTGTCATCATGACCGAACCCTCATAGCTCTTTTTCTTTCTGACAAGCACCCTTATAAGCGTGGTTATGAGCTTTATGACAAGCAGGAACAGCGAGATCACCACTGAAACCAGATACACCGCCAACAGTACAAGCTTTGCGACGGCGGCATTGTCCTGTACATAGTCCTCGCTGCCTAACTGGATGACATATCTGCCGTCGTCAAGCGTTTTTCCCGAAACAAGCATATTTCTGCCGTTATAGGTATCATGCCAGATGTAAAGGTCATTGCCGATGCGTGTCAGGTCACACATACCGGGAGAGCTGAAGCTGTCCTCTCCCGTCTTGCTGACCTGCCAAATGGACATATAGCCCATAAATTTCAGGATGCCCTTTTTATATGTCCGTGACGCCATGTAGAAGCCGCTGCTTTCAAATATCATAGCCTGTGTCTCAGGATCGTTAAACAGCGGCGCAGATTCATCAACGAGAGACTCAATGCTTTGGAGCATCGTTCCCAGATCGTGAAGGTCGCTTTCATCATAAGCAAAAATATCGTAGGTAGATTCGCACCAGCCTGCATTATGATTCATCAGATTCATCATAGTGATGGGGTCGTCATACTTAGCGTGCTGTATAAAGCCGTCAGGCAGGTAGCTGCGGATGTCCTCATTCAGATCAAGCTTTCCCTGCTCGTAAAGCTGCAAAACGCTGACCCATGTGAGGTTTTTGGTGATACTTCCCCAATCGTAGACGCTTTCCTCGTCTGCGGGGATATTATTTTCACGGTCGATCTCACCGAAACAGCCTGTGTAGTATTCATTGTCTTTTTTCCCCTTTAAGAAGCAATATGATCGCAAATATGATAATTGGCGATCCCGCGAGAACACCTATTGGCGCAGGACCCAGCAGTATTGCTGAACCCGTGCCTGTTATGCAGATAGCCATAGGTATTGCAGCCGCAGCGTTGAATGCTCCATGGAAAACCGAAGGTATCCAGATACACCCGGTTTTCTCATACAGCCAGTCGCAAAGGATTCCCAATACTATTGTAATGACGCAGAAAAGCAGCATTCCCACAATGGGAAAGCCCACATAATCCGTGCCGTATTCATATCCGATCAGCCACATCACAGGCCAGTGCCAAATTCCCCAGATGATGCCGCCTATCAGCCATCCTTTTTTTCTGCCGAATCTTGCTTTTAGCTGAGGATACAGAAATCCCCGCCAGCCGGCTTCTTCTCCGACAGCAGTAATCATGTTGACAAGCGGAGCATACGTTATACAGGCAATGACAGAGATCAGGACATACATAGGATACGTTAAACCCTGTGCCTCCAGCTGCTCCAGAGCTTCAGTCCCGATATTTGCTGCAATATACTCTCCGCTCATATCAAAATGTCCCGGAAATACAACAAAATACAAAGCAGCACCGATGGCGGTCAGAAATGCGGGAAGAAGCCATGCTGCAAGAAGAAATTTTATCTTTCCCCTGAGACGGGGTTTCCAGCCCATACCTGAAAGCTTTTGTCCTGAAAGAAGCACTCCCAGCAGCGGCGCAAACATCGTGACTGACAGAAGAAGCTGACCGACTGCAGCAAGTCCGTTTTTGTACAAAATTCCAATAATGACCTGCATGACCCATGCGACCAGAAATGTCCAGATCAGATATTTTATCGTTTTTTTCTTGTTGAAAACACTATCATTCATATATTTCCGCTTCCTCCTTGATATCCGGAATTATTTGCTGCGTTTATTATACCATAATACGTCAGGCAAGTCAATCAGGGGATTACTAAAAAATCATAGTACAGGGCAAGAAAAAAGCACCCCCGTTCGGAGTGCTTTTCGATGCTATGTTGGTGCCGGTGGCGGGACTTGAACCCGCACGCCATCGCTGGCAATGGATTTTGAG
>JAFLUI010000164.1 GCA_022508825.1 Oscillospiraceae bacterium | reverse complement strand
ACTTTGGATTCGGAAAACCATTATCCTGTGAGTACGTCAGAAGAATATTTTTCTGATTAGTTATGGAATTGCTCTCACCGTCTATCATATCGTCCTGAGATAAACGGCAGTATAATGCTGTGATTTTGTCTTTTAACATATTAACCTCTCTTTCCGACAAAATACAGCGGATCATGTGCTTATATTATACCACATTCAAAACAGGATTTCAATATGGTAAATCAATAAATTTATAAATTATTTTTTGACATGATCCGCTGATTTGTCTATTAAGTCATTTTTATGCCGCTTTATGAATTTCCTTGTTAATAAGCCGTGAGATTATCTCGTTAAGACTTTCACCGTTAAGGTCAAATTTTGTCTTTACTATGTAAGTCGTGTTGCCGATCTTATATTCCGAAATGCTCTCATAAGGCTTATTATCCGTTTTTGTCTTTTCCATTGTATCCCTCCTTTTAAACTGTCACGCTAACCCTCATCCAACAGATTTGTCGGTTTGAGGGGAGCAAGGTAATAGTCTAATATCACCTGAACTTTTTGGTATAATCTTCTCAAGTCCTCGACGTCTTTTTCATAGATAGACTGTGTGCTGTTAGCGACCTTAGCGATCTGATTAAGTTCATTTGAAATCCGATGAAGTGAACTCAGCAGATCGTTGAGCTTTCTCATATCATAAAATTTGATGATCCCATTGACAGCAATTTTTCTGATATACGTTCCTGTCCTCTGGTTAAGAGCGGCAGCACGTTTACAGACTTTCTCCCATTCCTCCGGGGAGAATTTTATCAATTTTGCTTTATTTCTGTATGCCATATTATGCGCTTCCTTTCATATTTTTTGCATCGGGGGTCTCAGGGGATTTTACCCCTGATGGTCGGAAAAAGTATATACTTTTTCTACGCTTGCTCAGTGAAAAATGCCCATTTTTTAAACCAATTGAAAATGGAGATTTTCAACCGATTGCAACGTCTGTTTATGGCAAATCATCACCGTCCTTTTTCTGCTCCTGCTGCTCAAGCCACCGATGGAACATTTCCCTGCGGATAAACTTACGTCTCCCGATCTTTATGACGGGAATATCAGGGCGGTTGAGGAAAGCATAAGCCATAGATCGGGTAAATCCAAAGTCCTGCAAGTCCTCCGCTGTGAGCATTTCGTGCTGATCGTTTTTTCTTTCTGACATTTTGGTGTCCTCCTTGAAATTTTTTATTTGGCGTTCTGCCTGATTTAATCATATAACAGATATTTCCAGATGTCCATATTACTGAATGGTTTTAGCAGTCAATCGAATGTGTTATGTCAATCATTCAATTTGAGTTTTCCTTGTATCTATTGGATTTGCGTGACTTTTTCAAAATATTTGATACTCTTGTGTCAACAAATTTGTTCGCACACATTCCGACACGGAACGACAATCAATACCGACTTGTAACTATTGTGATATTGGAAAAAATATATTTGATACTACTCAGGATTTTTATGATACTTCTTTCCGGAGCTGCTCCGATCTGTGGATAAAATTCTAAAATAGTAGTATCGCACATATGAAAATATGATATTGAAATCCAGAGGATTAGTACCAAAGTTCCGCAAAAGAAAAACGGACTTTCCGAAGAAAGCCCGAATCAGGATATGTATTCACTTTTCAGCTTTTAAAATATGACATTTTATGCAATGGATAATAATATTCAACCTTGTGGAAATGTTTTTCGACCATAGAGAAAAATATGCCGTTCAACCGTAGAGAATTGCTAATTTTTATTTAGCAAGCATAGATTTTGTGGGAACATAATCGGGTATAATATATCGGATATTGGGCATAGCTGCTTTATGATCGGATATAATTTGATGGTCAGCTTTAATTTCTGCTATTTAAGAAAAAGGCGGCTCAGATCGCATATCTGAACCGCTTTCTTTTTATAATGTAAAACAGAATTTAAGTGCCGGATAAAACAAAAATATGTAAATTGATTAGTTTCCAAAAATGAAATTAACAATTCTATCGCTCGCTATCTCTGTTGCATTTTCAATGTCCTCTTTGCACCAGTATGGCTTATTTTTATTTGCATACTCTCTTACCAAAGTTATAGCAATTGGATAATCGCTATCAATATAGCCCGTTTTAGCTGATAATTTTGTGGAGACTTTTGTTCTGAACCATTCATTACCGATAGCCCTATTAATTTTTTCTTCAAGTAATATCTTGTTTCCGAGCTTATTGACAATGTTTTTAAATTCATCTTTACTGTCAATGTTTGCGTCACTCCTAATTTCATCAAGATTTGCCCCACTTACTGGCATGATATGTTCAATGTCATATTTAGTACCTAATGCAAAATACAAATTGGTTTCTTTTGAAAACAAATATTCATTTAAGTAAACAAGCATATTTTTGTCGTATTCAGTCAAATATTTTTTGATTTCTTCCTTGCTCCATTTTTCAGATATGTGTTTATCAAAATCAGCCTTTATCTCCTGTACAGATATATTAGAATCTGCCAATTTTACATTTTCTCCAAAAAGGAAAGTTTTAAATGCACTGCTCGAATAACCAATATCGACTAATTCCAATACTGCAAACAACCTTAATAAACATACAATAATATCTTTTATACTATCTTCACTTATCTCGTCTGCTTTAAAACGATGAAAATAACTTGCTAAAAACAATTTTGCATTATCATTGAACTTTAACATAACCTGCATAACAGGATAAGTCGATACCTTTTTCCATATTTTTGCGAGATTAATCATTTTATTGCATAGTCCGATTGGATCATTCATTAAGTTTTTGTTTGTCTCTGTAAAATATCTTCTTAAACCGGGTGTTGTTACATTGATTGAGCCTGTCTCAGTTACTATTTCTTTACCCGCAGCTCTCTCATAATACATCTGTTGCATAAAAATATCATCAATATCTGCAATACCACTTTGTTTTAATTCATCAATCAGTTCGATTAATTCTTCCCACAGCTTAGTAAACTCTTCTCTTACCTTGCTTTTCTCAGCAACAGCGTATAATTTAGCTGAAATAATATCTGCATCATAAAGAGTTAATCCGTCCGAGTTTAGAGAATTAAACATAGTGATAGCCTGTTCTACTTGCCAGCTTTTGATTTCTATGACCTCACAACTATCAGTTAATGTTTTAGCAAAGCTATTAAGCTGCGAATCAGAAAGTTCCTTTGCCTTTTCGTAGAAATATTTAAAATTTCTGAAAAAATTGGTGTACTTATTATCCTTTTGTTTGCGAGGAATTGTAACAACTTTTGATTCTGCCTCAGCATAATCTACAGAACTTAATATCTTTGTCAATTCAGGTTTATACTCTTCTAATTCATTGATAGAATAGTTTTTTATAATAACATCATTATTGCATATTACTCTATCAGCATCAATTTCTGGCTTATCTGGAATATCCTCTGTCTCAGCTTTATATAATATACCCATTATTTTTCTTCTTCGCTCTTTCAGACCTCTGCAAAGATTTTCTGATTCTTCGTCTTGACCTGTTGTTCCTATTGCAACATTTATACGCAACAAAAGAGCCTTGAGGAGTAATAAGAATGTAGTTGTACGCTGTTGTCCATCTATAAGTCCAAATACAGTATCATTATCTTGGCAGTTAATAATAATCGTTCCGAAGAAGTATCTGTCCTTACTGTCGCTATCCATAAAATCAATAATGTCCTGCCACAATTTGTCGCAATGACCTATTTCCCATGAATATGGTCTTTGATATTCAGGAATAGTAAATATTGTTTCATCTTCCAGTTTAAGATAATCTCCGATTTTCCTGAGCTTAGGTTCAATGTTTTTTGCCATAATATAAATCCTTTCTTACAAATGATTTCCGATTTGTCTATTATGTCTATTGTATCATAATACATTCCAAAAGTCAATCATGAAACTACAAAATCATATGATGAGAGCCATGTACCCTGCTGATGTAAACAAGATACATGGCTCACTGTTTGTATTATCAGAATAACAAATTATAAGCGTTTTCCAATTATCTGATAGGCTTAATCATTTCAAGGACAAGCTGTGCGCCTACCTTAAAACCTTTACGGAATTCTATACGATTAGCGATACTGTGGAGATCACCGTCTGCTGTCTGGAATTCCTCCAACAATTCCTTGCAGTCTGGATAGGTTTTCAGCAGTTCCGATTCAAGTTTAATAAGTCTATCCAGTGTGGACTGATATTCCTTGTCCTCATTGTTGGTATCGTTATGGTTAGACAGGTGCAGATCGTATAATTCATCAATAATATCTTTCATGTTTGTTTCCTCCATATCAAAAATTTAACGATTTACATAATCCGCTGTATATGTGTCTATAAACGATTTTTGGAAACTTCTATATTGCTATCCGCCTAAACAACGCTTACTATTATAGTTGATAAGGTGAAGCTGCACTTTTTCTCTAATTCCGGTTGAAGTATATATCGCCAGCCTGCTTCTTCCAGTCCACCGCCAAATAACATCATAGGGATCATAACTATGGTAGCAAAGAGCGGTGCGCCGCTTTCGTAGCCTGAGATCAGACATTGCGGCAAAAAGAACAGTATTACTGTAGCTAAGACCAATAAATAAGAGAAAATATTATGTTTAAAATCAAAAATATTTTTTAACCATTCTTTAAGGTCTGTAACTTCTTTGTTTTTCTTTAATGCTATAAAAGAAGCGATAGTAGGAGACCACCCGCCTAACAGATATGGTATATATAACAGATAGTTTTTATCTAATGAAACTCCATTTAGGCTGCATATCACACAGGCTACCCAACAAAATAACATTATTGCAAAAGTATATAACAAATAATCTTTACTCAGTTTGCTCATTTTTAACCTCCATAAATCCCGATCTATCTTAGTATAATTATACTTAAAAATAACAATTATGTCAATAGAAACGCCATAGCACTTTTGACTGAAAATCAAAAATGCTATGGC
>JAFLUI010000163.1 GCA_022508825.1 Oscillospiraceae bacterium | reverse complement strand
GTCAGGACCCTGACATAGTAATGATCGGTGAGATGCGTGACCAGGAGACTGCCGAGATCGCTATCAGAGCTGCTATCACGGGACACCTGGTGCTGTCCACGCTTCATACAAACGACGCTCCGTCAACTGTTACACGTCTTGTTGATATGGGTGTTGCTCCCTACATGGTTGCGACCTCGCTTATCGGCATCATCGCACAGCGTCTTGTTAAAAAGATCTGTATGGAATGCCGCACACCCCGTATTTCTACCGATGAAGAGGATGAGCTGATGGGTATCGGTCAGCATATCACTGTCTACGATGCCTGCGGATGTCCCAAGTGCAACAATACAGGCTACTCAGGACGTACCGCTATCCATGAGATATTGCTGTGTACTCCCGAAATGAGCGCCCTTATAGCAAACGATGCAAAGGTAGACCAGATCTCAAAGCTCTGCCGTGAGCAGGGAACAAAGCTCCTCCGTGACAACGTTTCCGAGCTTGTTCAGGAGGGCAAGACCACCATGGATGAGCTTGTCAGAGTTACATTCGCGGTTTAAGAGTCTGCTGCGGGCATATATTTTTTATCGTACATTATGGCGAACGCCTAAAATATATTGTTGAAAGGAATTGCGAGATATGGATACTGAAAAGAGAACAGACAAGGTCGTTATCAGCATTGACAAAATTCTGGATGAGGCGAGAGTTCTGGGATGCTCCGACGTTCACTTTACTACAAAGATCTCACCTGTAGTAAGACTGCACGGCTCACTGAGAAAGCTCAGCTCCTATCCGGAGATGACGGAAGCTGCCATCATGAAGATCTGTGAGCAGATGACGGGCGGCAGAAACATGGAGAACATCAAGAACAAGGTGGACGCCGACTTCTCATATGTAACAAGAAGAGGCTACCGTCACAGAGTAAACGTTTACCACCAGAGAGGAAATACGGCTATTGCTATCCGTCTGCTGAGAAACGATATCCCGACGCTTGAAGACCTTGACCTGCCTCCTATCCTGGGCGAGTTTGCTCTCCGTCCCAGAGGACTTATACTTGTAACAGGACCTACAGGTTCCGGTAAGTCCACAACACTGGCAGCAATGATCGACTATGTAAATATCAACCGCAGCGCGCATATAATCACAGTAGAGGACCCTATCGAGTACGTTCACGAGCACAAGAGATGTATGCTCAATCAGAGAGAGATCGGCGACGACGTTGAATCCTTCGCCATGTCCCTGAGAGCTGCCCTCCGTGAGGACCCGGACGTTATCCTGGTAGGAGAGATGCGTGACTTTGAAACGATCAACGCAGCTGTAACCGCCGCTGAAACAGGACACCTTGTTATGTCCACACTTCATACGACCTGTGCTTCAGATACCATCAACCGTATCATCGACGTTTTCCCGTCTCACCAGCAGGCACAGATCCGTACACAGCTTGCGACGGTACTGGTAGGAATCATCGCTCAGACCCTTATCCCCAAGGCTGACGGCACAGGACGTGTGGCTGCACTTGAGATACTCAATGCCACCGACGCTATCAAGGCAATGATCCGTGACAATAAGGTACACCTTATCCAGACCGCTATCCAGACAGGACGTAAAGAGGGCATGGTTTGTCTTGACCAGGAGCTTGCGCGTCTTGTCAAGGAGGGTGTCATCACAGAAATGCACGCCCGTGAAAAGAGCCTTGACATCAACGAGCTGGAGCGTTACCTGAAGGCTACTCCTAACAGATAAAATATTACGACAGTACCGCAAAGACACCTTGAAAATCCCGACCGGTACTATATGTGCCGGTCGTTTTTCTGCCAATTTCTTACATAGTAATATTCACAAAAAGTTTTTCACAATCATCTGATACTATTGTGCAACTGCACGGTTGTACATGATTTAGTAAAATTAACAAAAAAAATCCCCCGTAAATGTTAATTCATACAAATTCACAAAATCAGAGATAAAAATATCATTTTTCTATTGACAAACGGAAATATACATTATATAATAAATACAGTAAGATACAAAAACGAAATATGATATTTGTGACTTACTTGGCGAGGAGGGAGTCCAATGAATTTAAATAATTCCGGATGTACCGTTCCCAACCGGAAACTTAAAGGTTTTACCCTGCTTGAACTGATTATCGTAATAGCGATTATTGGTATTCTTACCGGAATGACATCGCTTGTGGTCAGCGGCTTCAGAAGAGACTCAAATATTGAGGCTTACAATAATAGAGCACAGTTGGTTTATACTGCATTTCAGGATATACTTATAGACATGGAGATACATCAGGATAAATCAATGCTTGATGTCCGCGAATTCAATGGTGTTCATGGTGATATAAACGCAGCGATAATATATTTCAGAATTTCTGCAGAGTCTGTGGAGGGCAAAGCGAATGTAAACGGCAGCACCGGTCTTGGTGATGAAATACACATTATGACTGCATATGGTCCAAAAACACAAAGCATACCGCATCAGTTCGGCGGACCGACAAATATGGCTTCCGGAAGTATATGGGCAAAGGATACAACGCAGAACGTCGCTTCTTACTCCGGAGGATATAATAACTATTCAGAGGATCCGGTAACAGGTAATAAGGACGGAGGATATCATATCTGGAAAAAATGGAATACAGCTCTTGCAGGACGTATAGATCCGGCAATGGAAGGCAGTTACGCTGTATTTCTGGATTTGGATAATTACGAAGTCAAGTCTGTATTGTGCCGTAATCTGGTTAATGGTAAGGATCCTAAGATGGGTTTGTTTGGCGTTAGCTGGGAGGTCCTGCCGGGTCAGAAATCTGTCGATAATTATGCTGTGCAAAAATCGCATGTTAAACCTATTGGCGGAGACTCAGTTGAGCTTCCTTGCGAGATGTACTTTGTAAATGATGTTGAAGCGCAGTACAGGGCAGCAAAAGACGGAATAAGTTTAGGCTGCTATCCGTACTATAGTGCAATATATCAATAATGACAAAGTTTTGTAACGTTAATTAATTTTGGAAAAGTGCTTTACCGTGCGATCGGTAACGCTTTTTAATAAAAATATTTTAAAGAGGAGGAATTTCCCATGAGAAATTCAAAGGTTAAGGGCTTTACACTTATTGAGCTCATCGTTGTAATCGCAATCATCGGCGTTCTTGCTGCTATTCTCGTACCTTCTATGCTTGGTTACGTTAGAAACGCAAGAATCTCATCCGCAAACGCAAACGCTAAGCAGGTTCACACTGCAGCATCTTCCGTACTGACACAGCTCGGTATTGATAACGTTGCTCTTGGCGGTAAGGTTGAGACAATCACAATCAGCGCTGCTGCAAACGATGTAGTAGATGCAAAATTCTCCGGCGCTGGCGCTAGCATCACAAATGACAGATCCGACTTCATTTCTTACCTCGGTGAGAACTTCAACGGCGGCGGCAAAGCTTGGTTCAACCCCAGCACATATTCCGTATACGTTGCAGCTTGGAGCTCCAAGCCTGGTGATATCGTTGACAGCGAAATTATCTCTGGTACTGCTTCTCAGGTTACTTCTACAATGCAGAAGACTTGGGCTAAGACAGCTGGTAAGATCGTTGGCGTATATCCCCTCAAGAACGACTCTTCAACAAGCGGAACCTGATTATAATTGATAGTCAGTAAAGCCTATAAAGCTTTGAAAGAAAAACGGCGGTTTTTGACCGCCGTTTTTTGTTTGTGAAGATCTGCACAAAAAACGCCCTTGACAAAAAAAGGAAGGTATGCAGTATAATAAAGTCAGTAAATAATATGAAATAAAGGTGCTGCTATGAAAATATATACAATTATAGGCGGAGTAAACGGAGTTGGAAAAAGCAGTCTGACAGGTGTATTGGCTGCAGAAAGCAATGAGGTGCGTTTCTATGACAACGAAAACGGATTTGTGAAAACGGCAGAATATAAAAACGGAGAACTGACCGTTAAAAATGAGAATGCCCCCGGTTGGGTCAGGAAGCTGAAGAAATATATAAAAAAATAGACCATCCTTGCTGTTTAAGGATGGTCTTGCTGTTCCGAGATAGGGTAAAGCTCTTTAACCGGTCGAGCTTCAAAAATAAACCGCCCTCGCTATCTGAGGACGGTCTTGCCGCGGGGCTTCCCCGCTAAAATTCAATAGAAAGATAATGCTGCAGGCGTTTTTCTTCAAGTTCGGCAACGAGATCAGCGAATGGCTCAAGAATGTTGTCTGAAGCATACTTGTCAAGACTTTCATAGTAGCGTATACGTTCATCTGTGCTGATGTTTATCGGAAGGAAACCGCTGCTCATAAGACTATAATTCATAATAAGTCTTGCTGTTCTGCCGTTTCCGTCCGTGAAAGGATGTATCCTTACAAACTCGGCGTGTATCCATGCGGCTAATTCAATGGGGTTTAAATCTTTACGATCCGGTCTGCTGTAAAAATATTTTATTTGTGAGTACATTTCATTAGGGGACGGCGGCGTATGAGAAGCACCTGTTATTGCAACATCGCAGCTTCTGTATACACCTCCGACCATGATATTTTCCATTATGATGGCATGGATATCCTTAATGAGATCTTCGTCAAGAGGTATCCCTGACAATATTTTTTCTTTGGCGAACCTGAATGCTTTGTTGTGATTTGCGACCTCGTATATTTCCCGCAGTTTTTTCCCGCCGACAGATATTCCGTCTTCAATGACAGCCTTGGTTTCTATCAGAGTAAGAGTGTTTCCTTCCATAGCGGTGGAATGGTGAGCATACTCTATATCGAAAGCCTTTTCAAAGCTGTCAAGAGCTTCTTTGGGGATATTTCTTTCCCTGAGCTTTTCGTTTAAGCTTTGAATATACGAAAAATCCATTTTACCGCCGCCTTTCTGAAAAAATCCCCCCCACTGTCTGAGGACGGTCTTGCTGTTCCGAGATAGGGTAAAGCTTTTTAACCGGTCGAGCTTCAAAAATAAACCGCCCTCGCTATCTGAGGACGGTATGGGTCAAGGCTCAGCCTTGTGGTGCGGATAATGTGACTTGAACACACACGGTATTGCTACCACTGGAACCTGAA
>JAFLUI010000162.1 GCA_022508825.1 Oscillospiraceae bacterium | reverse complement strand
GCCCCTTGACCCTCGCCAGCGCGAGGCTGCGCTGGACCAGCCAGACTTTCACCCCACCTTGTGCGCTAAATGATAATTTATATTGACTAATTACATTATAACGGTTATAATAAAATAAAGAAAATTTACGGAGGATACTATGACCTTAGATGAAAGACTGGCAGCTGTTGTTCCCCATGAAAGACAGTTCCGCCATCAACAGCTTGAATTTTATGCGTTTATCCACTTCACCGTCAATACCTTTACCGACAAGGAATGGGGAGACGGCACCGAAAGTCCCATGATCTTTGACCCCAAAAAGCTTGACCCGGAGCAGTGGGTAAGGGCTGTAAAGTCTGCAGGAATGAGAGGGCTTATCCTTACCTGCAAGCACCACGACGGCTTCTGTCTCTGGCAGAGCAAATTTACAGAGCACTCCGTCAGAAGCTCACCATGGAAAAACGGAGAGGGGGATGTTGTAAAAGAGGTCTCGGACGCCTGCAGAAAGCATGGCATAAAATTCGGGGTGTACCTTTCCCCATGGGACAGAAATTCCCCCCTTTACGGTCAGGGGAAAGCCTATGACGATTACTTCGTAAATCAGCTTACGGAGCTTCTGACGAATTACGGGGAGGTATTTTCCGTCTGGTTTGACGGTGCCTGCGGAGAGGGTCCGAACGGCAAAAAGCAGTATTACGACTGGGAGCGCTACTACAGCGTGATAAGGAAGCTCCAGCCTGACGCCTGCATCTCCGTCTGCGGTCCCGATGTCCGCTGGTGCGGCAACGAAGCGGGACACACCCGCTCCGCTGAATGGAGTGTCGTTCCTGCCAGAACAAGGGACACCGAAAAGATAGCGGAGAAAAGTCAGCAGTCCGATGATGCGGAGTTCCGTCAGAGGAAGATCACTGCAAGCGACTCCGATCTCGGAAGCCGCAGTGTCCTTGAAAATGAGCAGGAGCTTGTCTGGTACCCTGCAGAGGTGAACACCTCGATACGTCCCGGATGGTTCTGGCACGAAAGCGAAAATGACAAGGTACGCAGTCTTGACGAGCTTGTACATATCTACAATAATTCCGTTGGGGGAAATGCAACCTTTCTTTTGAATATCCCTCCAACAAATGAGGGGCTTCTCCATGAAAATGACGTCAGACGTCTTGCAGAGCTGGGGGAGTATATAAAAAATGCTTTCGGTGAAAATCTCCTTGACAGCGCAGAGCTCTCCGCCGATAATGACGGTATTTCCGCTGTCCGCACTGACAGCTATGGCGAGTATTTTTCACCGTCAAAGGGTGTCACCACTGCTGAGATCACTGCGGAATGGGATGTCCCCGTCCGGATAGGGAATATTGTCTTAAAAGAAAATATTCTTCTCGGTCAGCGTGTGGAGAGCTTTTTGATCGAAGCGGAAACGGACGGCAAATTTACCGAGGTCTATCGGGGGACTGTCATCGGTTACAAGCGCATCGTCTCTCTGAAAAATGTAACCGCGAAAGCTATAAGAATAAAAATTACCGATTCCAGAACAGAGCCGACTTTGGCGTTTCTGGGAGTATATTAAGGGGGCGTGGTCATGCCTTTAGATGAAACAGCAAAAATCGTCTTTGAGGATTCCGTCAGCATTGACGAGCTGCGGGAGCATTATAATATTGTCGGTCATACAGTTGTAAATGTCGGCATCGGATATGACAATACAATATATATGCTTATGAGGTCAGATATTCCTGCGGCTGAGGAATATTCCGTCATCGAAATATATGCTGATTGGGAAAGCGGAGCAATTATTGACTCAGCCTTTTATAAACTTGGAAAGCATGAGCATGAGTTTCGTTATATCCAGCCGATAGGTGATAAGCTGCTGCTTTTGGGAGCAAGGTCATATTATTTAGGAAATCTGGAAGGCGAAAAGAACGCAGTAATTATTGATAAGCATGGAGAAGTCTCCGACAGGTTCTGTTTCGGGGACGGCATAGAGGACTGCATCGTCCTGTCAGACGGAAGGATAGTCACAAGCTATTTTGACGAGGGGGTATACGGAAATTACGGCTGGCGTGATCCTATAGGCAAGCGGGGTCTTATCGTCTGGAACGACAAGGGAGAGATCATATGGCAGGCAGGTCAGGAGCATGGTATTTCCGACTGTGACGCTATAAACATAGACGACCGGGAAAACCTCTGGTTTTATTATTTTGAGGCTTATAATCTTGTAAGGACAGATTTCAGGACTGAAAAAATATATACTCCCGGTATCAAGGGTGCAAACAGATTCCTGTTTACTAAAGATATGCAGTATGTTATTTTTAACGGTGAATATGACGATTACGGCAGATATTATTACGCTCTCATGAACTATGAAAAAATAGGAGATTTCAAGCCTGTCAAATTTATATATTGCGACAGAGAAGACCCTATTGCATACACTAAATTCAGAGCTTCAAAAGCAGTAGTCGTCACTTCAAAGAACAGACTTTTCGCAAAGGAAATCACAGTAATAAACTAAGGAGAATGAGCTATGGATATTTCAAAAATCGCCGCTCCCGGCAGTCCAAAAAGCAAAATGATCTGTCACGAAGACCCCCAGCAGCTGCACATAGGCACTCTTGAAAAGCACTGCTATTTTATTCCCTTCGGCGTATGGCAGGATCCCTTTAGCGGCAGGGAGAAGTCCAACCGCTTTGAGCTTCTGAACGGGGATTGGGATTTCAGGTACTATGACAGCATCATTGATATGGAGGACGATTTTATTTCTGTCCCCTTTGATAAAAAGATACCCGTCCCCTCAAACTGGCAGCTTCACGGCTATGACAAGCCACAGTATACAAATGTGTGCTATCCCATACCATACGACCCTCCCTATGTGCCGGACGACATCCCTGTGGGAGTCTACAGGCGGGGATACAATTACGCTCCCGACGGAATGAAAAGGATACTTGTTTTTGAGGGTGTGGACAGCTGCATTTACCTCTACATAAACGGGGAGCTTGCAGGGTACTCTCAGGTGTCCCACAGCACTGACGAATTTGACGTTACTTCTCTGCTTAAAGAGGGGGACAACATCATCACTGCCGCTGTGCTGAAATGGTGTGACGGCACCTATCTTGAAGATCAGGACAAGTTCAGGCTGTCGGGAATTTTCCGTGACGTTTATATGCTGTCACGTCCGGAAAAATGTCTGAAAAATTATATCCTGCAGACAAAGCTGTCCGACGGCCTTTCTTCCGCTGTGCTTGTCTTCACCCCATATGGCTGTGATGTGACTGCAAAGCTTTCGGACGCGTCCGGAAAAACCATAGCGGAATTTTCCGCTGCAAGTGATACTATTGCTTCTGTACATATTGAGTCCCCCGTTTTATGGTCTGCGGAAAACCCATATCTTTATGACCTTACCATCTTAGCAGGAGAGGAAATGATCGGCGAAAAGGTGGGATTCCGCAGTGCTGCTGTGGAGGACGGTGTCGTAAAAATAAACGGCAGGGCGGTAAAATTCAAGGGTGTGAACCGTCACGACAGCTATCCCGACACCGGATATTACGCTTCTTTAGAGCAGATGGAAAAGGACATCAGACTGATGAAACAGCACAATATAAATGCAGTCAGGACGTCCCACTATCCCAACTCTCCGCTGTTTTACAAGCTCTGCGATGAGTACGGACTGTACGTCATAGACGAGGCGGACATGGAGTCCCACGGCTGTGTGGAGGTCTACAACGATTTCAAATGGAGCTGGGAAGGCGGCTATAACGGCATTGCCCTCCTTGCGTCCGACGAGCGGTTCAGGAAAGCTATCACCGACCGTGCGGAGTCTCTTGTAAAGCGGGATATAAACCGTCCCTGCGTCATTTTCTGGTCTCTTGGAAATGAAAGCGGCTACGGCACAAATATGCTTGCGGCAGGGGAGCTTGTAAAGTCCCTTGACGATACAAGACTGCTCCACTACGAAAGCACCCACAAGCTGGACGACACCTCCGACAGCATCCTTGACGTTGTTTCGGAGATGTACACCTCCCACGAGGACATGGAAAAATTCCTCCGTAATGAAAATGAGACCCGTCCCTTTATGCTCTGTGAATACTGTCACGCTATGGGAAACGGTCCCGGTGATTTAGAGGACTACCACAACATTTTCTATTCAAACGAGCGCTTCTGCGGCGGATTTATATGGGAGTGGAGCGACCACGCCTGCATCATGAGCAGGACAAAGAGCGGGAAAATAAAATACGGCTACGGCGGGGACTTCGGGGAGAAGCACAACGACGGAAATTTCTGCATGGACGCTCTCACCTATCCCGACAGGACGCCGCATACAGGGCTGCTGGAAGCAAAGCAGGCATACCGTCCCGTCCGTGTGAAAAAGGGCGAGGGGGACAGCTTTATTTTTGAAAGCACTCTGGAATTTGAAAATGCAGGACACATCTTTAACTGCCGCTATGAGGTCACCTACGATGGAGGAATCTTCTCGGATGGTACCATTAAATTTTCATTGGAGCCTATGGAAAGCATCACTGTCGACATACCTTTTGTGTCAAAGATCAACGACAGGGAGGCTTATATCCGGTTTATTTTCACCGCAAAAAATGACACCCTCTTCTGCAAAAAAGGCTATGAGGTCTGCTTCGATCAGCTTAAATTGTGTGACGCTCCCACGCAAAAGCCGTCTGAGAAAAAGGACGGTCAGACAGTTCTTGATGACGCCCCCCTGTTTGTGTCAGTGACCGTGGGAGACATTTCATACCGTTTCAATAAGAGACTGTCTGCCTTTGATTCGATCAGAGTCGGGGACAAGGAAATTCTGGACAGACCTCTTGAATTTAATTTCTTCCGCGCTCCTGTGGACAACGACGTTATGAAATGGGACTGGTACAGAGCTCATCTTAACGACCACACAGTTAAAAATTACGGGGTCACAGCGAAAAAGACGACAGACGGTGCGGAGATCACTCTCAGGCAGTCCTTCGGATGGAGCATACATCAACCCTTTGCCTATATGGACGTAAAATATGTGATAGGGTCTGACGGCTCTCTGGACATAAAATTTGACGGGGAGTTCTCAAATAAGGTGACGTTCCTGCCAAGGTTCGGTATAAGAATGTTCCTGCCAAAGAGCTTTAACAGGACAGAGTATTTCGGATACGGTCCCTATGAAAGCTACATCGACAAGCATCAGGCAAGCT
>JAFLUI010000161.1 GCA_022508825.1 Oscillospiraceae bacterium | reverse complement strand
CCAAAGGGGGCGCTTGCCCCCTTTGGCGGGGTCGAGGGGCAGAGCCCTCGCCGCCCTCTGCGGAGGGCGGAACTCCTTATCGTTCAAGAGCTCCGCTGGGGGTGAATTAAAAACAGCCCAATGGGCTGTTTTTAAGAGGGGGAAGCCCTGCGATAGAGGGCTTCCCCTTTATTAAATATTATATATCAATTTTTCCATACAGATCCCCGTCTACCAGAGTGCTGTCCTCGGGCTTGGGTCTCTTGTAATCCTTCTCAAAGGAGGTCTTCATCATGTCCATCCTGCGCTGTGTGTACTCCTCGGGCTTCTTGTCCCGACGATGTCTGTTTCCGCCTCTGTATCCGCCGTCGCGGTAACCGCCTTCACCTCTGTTATAGCCGCCCTTGCCCTCTCGTCTGGGACGGGGATTTGTGGGAGCGATTATTACCTTGCGGTAAGGCTCGTCTCCTACGCTGCGGGAGGTCACGCCCTCTATGTCGGCTATTGCGGAATGGATGATCCTTCTCTCATAAGGATTCATAGGCTCCAGTGTGGATGTCCTGCCTGTGCGGAGAACTGTCTTTGCGATCTTGACAGCAAGCTCCTCAAGGATAGTCTTTCTCTTTTCGCGGTATCCGCAGCAATCCACGGAAATGCGGTAATATTCCTTGTCAATGCGGTTTGCAGCCATGGACGCAAGATACTGGATAGCATCCAGGGTCTCGCCCCGTCTGCCGATAACAGCGCCTGTTGTATCGCCCAGAATCTCAATAACTGCGCCGTCCTCTTCCTCGGTTATGGAGATCTGATCGTCGATGCCCATGTTTTTCAGGATCTCTTTGATATACTCCCCTGCCACATCCGCCTTTGAGGTCGGAACATTATAAACAGCCTCTACCTTTGCGTCGCCCTTGACTATTCCGAAAAGTCCCTTTTTGGGCTCCTCCAGCACGGTAAAGCTGATCCTGCTTTCCTCTGCTCCGAATTCTTCTGCTGCCATAGCCTTAGCTTCCTCTATGGTCTTTGCGGTAAATACTTTTTTCTTCTCTGCCATGATTTTTCTCCTCCTTTAATCTTCATCGTCATCTATAAATTCTTCGCCGTATTTTTCTGCCTGTCTGCGGCGAGCCTCACGGATAAGCATTCGCTCGTACTCTTTCTGCTTTGCCTTTGATATCTTTATTTCCTGCGAGCCCTCGTCCGTATCCTTTGAAAGTCCCGCCGAAGCGACTGCTCCGCCCGGCTTCTTCCCTCCGGACTGACCGCCGTTCTGAGCCGCCTGCTGCTCCTCTAACATCTGCTGATATCTTGCCATCAGGTCGGGACGGGTCTGATTCCTCTTTTTCCTCTTCTCCTTGTCCTTTTCAACAAGCGCCGCCACATATTCGGGAGTGTAGATGTTGTAAAGTATCATGGACTGTATGCAGCTGAACAGTGAGGATATAGTCCAATAAAAACCGATACCTGCAGGATACTTGAACGCGATATACACCGAGAACAGCGGCATCACATAAAGCATGATGTTCATGCCTGCCATGTCCGGGGCATTGGGGTTCATCTTCTTGCTGCGTATCTGGCTGTAGACGGTCATAAAAAGCTGTATAAGTCCCGACATAATGGGGATTATCAGCAGGATCACCGCAGCGGCGTTCCATACCTCCGGGTGAAGTGTAGGGATGTCGCCCAAGTCCACCACTCCGAAAAGCTTGTTGTTGAAGCTGCTTACTGCCTCAACAAACTCGGGGTTATCCAGTGCTGCAAAAGCAGAGGGGTCCCTCTGGATCTCCTTTACTATATAAATTTCCGGTCTCTGGGCAAAATATGCGGGGACGGTGCCTCCGTCGGCAGTAAATATCTTCTGACAGATCTCTGTCGCCTGAGCTATAACGTCACTGCCTGCACGGAGTATGTGACTTATAGGACGGTACACAACGTCGAAAATACCAAAGAGGATAGGGAACTGTATAAACAGCGGCAGACAGCTTGCCATAGGATTTATGCCCTCCTCGGCGTAGAGCTTCATCTGCTCCTCCTGGAGCTTCTGCTGGTTGTTTGCGTACTGCTTTTTAAGCTGCTCCATCTTAGGCGTGAATGCGGACATCGCCGCTGAGGATTTCTGCTGCTTTACAGACAGCGGAAACAGAAGTATTTTTGTTATCAGCGTAAAAAGGACTATCGCCCATGCGTAATTGTGCGTGATCTGATACATCAGCCACATTATCCATCCCAGAGGGATACCGATAAGTCTGGTCATGCTTTATTATTTCCTCTTATATAAAAATTTATCGTGTTTTCGTGTTAAACAGCCTGTCCGGTCGGGGACGGCGCGTCAATGCTTTTTCAGTCTGTAGAAGCTGAATTTATCGGGCACAGGATCCACTCCGCCCAGACTCCATGGATTGCAGCGAAGCAGTCTCCATGCAGCTAAAATGGTACCTTTTATTGCTCCGTGCTTTTCTATCGCCTGTACTGCGTAGGTGGAGCAGGTAGGATAATATTTGCATCGGGGAGGTATTAACGGAGATATAAGCTTCCGGTAGGCTCCTATTATCAGTAAAAGAAGTTTTTTCATTTTTTTTCAGCCGGTCTCTTTGCGGCACTGTTTTTCAGAATGGCGGGAATAGCTTTCATCTTAAAAAACCCCGCGATGTTTGTGGATTTCATTTCTCCGCAGCCGGGACGGGCTACTATTATATAGTCGTATCCTTTAGGGAAATCATCCTCACAGATAGAGTATGCGGCACGGATTATACGGCGGCAGCGGCTCCTTACTACGGCGCTGCCAACTTTTTTCCCCGTTGTTATGCCAAGACGGGTCTGTCCCCGGGGATTTTTTTTATAATACACCGTCACAGCTTTTCCTGCGGCATATTTTCCTCTCTTGTAGAGGTTCAGAAAAACCTTGTTATCCGTTATTGTAATAGTATTCTTCATAATTTTTCACTAAACAAAAAGACCACAGTCAAAGCGACATAAGCACCGCAAAGGATGTGGTCTGTTTCATTCTGGCTCAGCCTTTTTAGTGAGAGAGTCTTGCTCTGCCTCTTGCACGTCTTCTTGCAAGGACCTTGCGTCCGTTTCTTGTAGACATTCTCTTCATAAAGCCGTGCTCTTTTTTTCTGTGGAGCTTCTTGGGCTGGTATGTTCTTTTCATCTTGCTCTTCCTCCTTTTGCTTTCGGTATTCAAATATCAGGTGTTGACACCCTCTCAATCATAAATTATATAACATTTTCCTCCCTGCTGTCAAGTGATTAATAAAAAATTTACATTTCTAACAATATACTATATATAAATGCAGTGGTATTTTGTCGAAATAACAAGAAAACGTCCCGACAGTCACACCGTCGGGACGATAAGGCTAAGCCTTGTTACTTGATGATCTCAATTCCTCCGACAAGCGGGATGCCTTTTCTTAATCCCTTGCTGGCGTTTACTGCATTCATAATTGCAAATATAAACACAATAATACCGATCAGACCGCCCACAAGGATAAACGCTGTGACAATAGAGATTATATATCCTATAAATAAAAGCAAACACTGATTTGCATAGAATCTGCCATATGCAGAATTGCCGCAGGCTACAAGCGGAAGAAAGAAAAGTATTGGAACAAACAGGATAAGTATGCAGGTAAGCAATACTATAGTCTTATTCTGCTCCACATCGCTCTGGTCAAAATAATCCATGGTGGTTTACCCCTTTCATTAAATTACCTGATGACTCTGATCTTTATAACGCTGTCTGCAGCAGTAAGCTTGCTTACGATGTCATCGCTTACATTTCCTGCAACGTCAAGGAGCATATATGCAAATTCCTTCTTGGACTTGCTCACCATGTTGTCGATGTTAAGACCTGCGTCTCCGATAACAGATGTGATCTTGGAAATAACATCGGGGATATTCTTGTGCAGGATGCAGATCTTTGTACCTGCTGCATTCATCTCTGCGTTGGGGAAGTTTACGGAATTGATGATGTTTCCGTTTTCAAGGTACTCGATAAGCTCGTTTGCAGCCATAACTGCGCAGTTGTCCTCGGACTCCTCGGTGGACGCGCCAAGGTGGGGGATAGCAATTACCCCTGCCATGTTAGCGGTCTTTTCGTTGGGGAAGTCGGTGATGTAGCAGCGTACCTTTCCGGATTTCAGAGCTGCTTCCATAGCATCGTCGTCAACAAGAGTATCTCTTGCGAAGTTCATGACGATAACGCCGTCCTTCATCATTGCGATGGTGTCCTTGTTTATCATGTGCTTTGTATTTACATTGGGGTCGTCATTTACAACAAGGGGAGTGTGGAGAGAAATATAATCAGCGTTCTTGAAAATTTCCTCTCTGGTCTTTACTCTCTGAATGTTTTTGGACAGGCTCCATGCAGCGTCGATGGAGATATAGGGGTCGCAGCCGAGAACGTCCATGCCAAGGCTGAGAGCAGCGTTTCCGAGGGGGCCTCCGATAGCTCCAAGACCGATGATACCCAGGGTCTTGCCCTTGATCTCGGTGCCTGCGAACTGGGACTTGTTCTTCTCGACGCTCTTTGCGATGTCCGGATCGGACTTGTTAGCCTGTACCCAGTTTACGCCGCCGATGACGTCTCTTGACGCAAGAAGCATACCTGCAACTGCAAGCTCCTTAACGCCGTTAGCATTTGCGCCGGGAGTGTTGAAAACAACGATGCCCTGCTCAGCGCATTTTTCCACGGGGATATTGTTTACGCCTGCACCTGCTCTTGCAATGGCGAGCAGGTTAGAGCCGAACTCCATGTCCAGCATTTTTGCGGAGCGCACCATTATAGCGTCGGGGTTATTGACCTCGTCTGCAATGGTGTATTTGCTCTTGTCGAAAATATCTGTGCCGCAAGCGGCGATCTTATTAAGGGTCTGAATATTGAACATTGTTATCGACCATCTTTCTTAATTATTATTAAAGAATCCTATTTTCTCATTTATATACTCTTCAGAGACCAGCGGCTTGCCGTCCTTGTCAACAAGGACTGTAAGACCTCCGCCGCTTCCCTCTGAACAGAACAGATAGTTCACGCCGGTTGCTGTGTCCACCCAGACCTCCGCAACGGAGACTGCTCCCTGAGTATATACTTTTTTAAATCTTTCGTTTTTTGCCATGATGTTTTGCACTGCCTTTACTGGTTTAATTAACACATCATTTTATTTGCCATTTAGCCTGAGAATATATGGGTCAAGGCTCAGCCTTGTTCAAATTTCTTCATGAACTCAACAAGCTTTTCAACGCCCTCGATAGGCATTGCGTTGTAGAT
>JAFLUI010000160.1 GCA_022508825.1 Oscillospiraceae bacterium | reverse complement strand
CGCCCTTTCTGTGAGGACCGTCAAGAATCATCTGGTCGCCTGTGTAAGCGTGGATAGTGGACATGATACCGCTCTGGATAGGAGCGTAGTCGTTAAGAGCCTTAGCCATAGGTGCAAGGCAGTTTGTAGTACAGGATGCAGCAGAAATGATAGTGTCATCCTTAGTAAGAGTCTTCTCATTTACGGAGTAAACGATAGTTTTCAGGTCGTTGCCTGCAGGAGCGGAGATAACGACTTTCTTAGCACCTGCATCGATGTGAGCCTGGGACTTCTCCTTGGAGCAGTAGAAGCCTGTGCACTCCAGAACAACGTCAACACCGAGGTCGCCCCAGGGAAGATCCTGAGCCTTGGGCTGTGCATAGATAGTGATCTTCTTTCCGTCAACAACGATAGCGCCGTCAGCAGCCTCTACAGTGTGGAGATTCTCTCCCATTCTTCCGCAGTAGCCGCCCTGAGCTGTGTCATACTTCAGAAGCTGAGCCAGCATTTTGGGGTCTGTAAGGTCGTTGATAGCAACGATCTCGTAGCCGTCTGCACCGAACATCTGTCTGAAAGCGAGACGACCGATTCTTCCGAAGCCATTGATTGCAACTTTAACTGCCATGATAAAATTCCTCCTAAAAGAAATGTATATTTTTGGTGCCCGGCATCTTGATGCCATAAGCACTGCATATATCTATTTTAACCTATTTTAGAAAATTTTGCAATACCTTTTGATAAAAAAGTAACAAATTTTCATAATGTACATAAATTCTGCTGTTTTAAAAAGTTGACAATCGATACATTGTATGTTATAATATTTCAATAGAGGGATCATTATGCAGTGCAGGGAGGTCAGCCGCCGCCAATCAGGCTGACACAGTTCAGGTATGCGCCAACATACTTGTTTTGTTTTCCCTGAATAACCGCCTTTCCGGAATTGCATACACTATTTCAATTTCAATTCAGGAAAGGAACATTTATTATGAATATTAATGCAGTTTTTAACCCTACCCGTCCGGTATCTCTTTATGAAAAGGAGAAGGACAGAAGAGACACAGGATTTCTTGACATCTTAGCACAGACTGCAAAAGAAGCCTACACCACCCAAGAATCCGCTGAACAGGTGACAGAGTATACTGCAAGCGCAGAGGAAACAGCGGCTGTTAAAGCTGAAACAAGAAACGAATATAATCCGGATTATACTCTTACAGATGAAGAAGCGGAATATTTTCGTGAGAAGTACGGAGAGGATTATGACGAGGAAAAACTTAAAGACTTCTTCTTTGAGCTTGCTGAAAAAGGTGTTATAAGCGCAGATGACGCTATGTCAACTACACGCATGGCTTACATTCGCAAGGTAGAGACAATTGGATATGTACCTCCGGGAGCAACTTATGAGGAGGAGCGGAAACTCTGGGAACAGGGCAAGATCCAGTATGTAGTCGGGAAAAAAATTTGGTCAACAACCAGATCTTTTGAACGTGACTATAACATATTCAAGCAGAGTTATACCAAAGATGTGACTACATGGGAAGATTATATGCAGGAGCAGCTCGATTTTATCCAGTATCTCAAAGACAGTGATGTGATCCATACAGATGATGGCACAATTCCTAATACGTTTGACTGGGATGTAAGACAATCAAGGATAGAAAAAACTGCCGAGATCATAAGGCAAATTTTCGGACAGAGTGCAGGGGGTGACATCAATGAATATTAATGCAGTTTTTAACCCCGCCCGTCCTGTATCTCTTTATGAAAAGGAGAAGGACAGAAGAAACACAGGCTTTCTGGACGCGTTAGCTCAAGCTGCCCGGGAATCCGCTGCACAAGCGGCAGAGTATACTGCAAGTGCAGAGGAAATAGAGGCTATTGAAGCAGCAGCCGGAGAAAAAATTTCCGGTGAACCAAGATATACTGTTACAGATGAAGAAGCAGAATATTTCCGTGAGAAATACGGCGAAAATTACGACGAGGAAACACTTGCTGACCTTTTTTATGAGCTTGCTAATGAAGGAATTATCTCCTATGATGATGCTTCAAAATCCACATGCTGTTTATGTATACGCAGAGCGGAAATAATAGGATATGTAGATCCTCCTCCGGGAGTGGAGCCGGCTAAATGGACTTTATTGAACCTTAAATCGGGTAGGTTTCAGGAAAAACCGGGCGAAATTCTCTACTCAAAACACAGAGATATTCTTCCATATGAATATGAAGACTTCAAACGGGATTACAATAAAGATGTAGTTACATGGGAAGATTTTATTCAGGAGCAGCGTGATTTTTATGAGTATATGAAAAACCGTGATACGATGTATGATGCGGAAAGAAATCTGCGTCCTAATAATCCTCTTGTAGGCTATGATGAAAGACTGGCTGGTCTTGAACGAGCCGCCGGGGTCATAAGACAAATTTTCGGACAGAGTGCAGGGGGTGACAGCAATGAATATTAATGCAGTTTTTAACCCCACTCGTTCGGTCTCTCTTTACGATAAGGAGAAGGACAGAAGAGACACAAGCTTTCTGGATGTGCTGGCTCAGAACGTCAAAGAAGCCTCCGCACAGCCGTCCGGCACCTGGCAGATAAAACCAAAGGCATCGGAAGCCTCCTATGACATTACCGACGAGGAAATAGAATATTTCCGTGAGAAGTACGGCGAGAACTATGACGAGGATACCATAAAAGACCTTTTTTATGAGCTTGCTGATAAAGGCATAATTTCAATGAACGATGCCGCCAATTCTTCGGGCTATTCGTGGATACTTCCTTTAAGCTGTGTAAAAAGCATTACCTATATTGGTACGGGACAAAGCTGGGGTCTTGAAAAATATCTGACAAACAATACGGGAGATTTTAATTTTGCCAGAGACAGGATACTTACCAAGGACCTAAGCCGCACAGACAAAGACTCTCCATATAAAATTTTGTGGGACAATTTCAGGAAAACATACGACCGCAAAATAAACACATGGCAAGACGCATTGCAGGAAACTATTGATTTTGAGCGTTATGTTAAGGAAAACAGAAACACCTCGGATCCTGTATTCCAGCATCATAGCGACCAAGTAATAGAAGGTCTTGAAAGGACAAAGGACATCATATCCCGTATTTTCGGACAATAACTTCAAAATTGGACTGTCGTGTGCGGCAGTCCATTGCCTTACCTATATGCAGAACGCAGCATAAAGGGGTACTGTCTTTATATTATTTTCAAAGCCGAAGTTCTTCTCCGAAAGCTTTACAGCGTAGTCCGGCTTGTAGGTCTCCATGTAGACCCTCAGGCTTTTGGCTTTGGTGTTGTCTGCAGACTTGACCTCAATGGGTATGAGCCTGCCTTCCCGCTGAATTATAAAATCCACTTCAGCGCCCCGACCGGATTCCCAATAGTATGTGTCATAGCCGTTTATGGCAAGCTGCACAGCAGCGTAATTTTCCACCATACCGCCTTTGAAATCGCTGATCTCGTCCACCATATAAATGATGTCATTGGCTGACAGATCTTTCTTTGCACAAAGCAAGCCCGGATCCGATACATAGATCTTGAAGGAGTCAATGTCCCTGTAGTTTTCAAGGGGCTTTTTTACCTGTTCTGCTCTGTATACCTGAGATACGATGCCGGACAGGCACAGCCATTCTATCGCATTTTCAAACTCGGACGCCCTGCCGCCTTTCTTTATCAGCTTGTACTGAAAGCGGGTGTTTTTTTTGGAAAGCTGTACCGTTATGTTGTCATAGGTGAGTCTGGTTTTCTTGATCTCGTTCAGATTGTTGTATTTGCTCATGTCATTGAGATAGCTGGTGAGGATAGAGGTCTGGATATGGCGGACAAGAATGTAGTCCTTTGTCTCGGAAAATTGCTTCACGCACTCGGGCATTCCCCCCACAACAAGATACTGACGGTAAAGCCGTATCGCTGCATCGTGCAGCGCTGACGGCATGGCTGCATCATCCTCAAAGCATTTTCTGATCTGCAGGGCAAGCTCTGATTCTCCCATTGCAAGCAGATATTCCTCCATATCCATAGGATAGAGCGTTTTTATATCCACCTTTCCCACAGGAAAAGAGAATTTTTCTCTGTTTACTGCCACTCCCAGCAGACTGCCGACAGCTATAACATGATATTCGGGAGCATTTTCGCAGAAATATTTAAGACTGGTCAAGGCTCTTTCACATAATTGGACTTCGTCAAAAATAATCAGTGTTTTTTCTCTGATAATAGTCTGCCCCGCAATGTGTGACAGAATGGGTATCAGATAGTCGGGACTGATGTTTTCCTCAAAGGTTTCGTTCAGCTTGGGAGTGGTCTCAAAATTGAAGTATGCCACATTCTCATAGAAGCTGCGCCCGAACTCCAGCAGGGAGTAGGTCTTTCCTACCTGTCTGGCTCCCTGCAGAATAAGCGGCTTCCGATACTTGCTGTCCTTCCATTCTTCCAGATAGCTCATAATTTTTCTGTACATAACCATCCCTCTTTTCTTGTTGTGTATATTATATCAGATATTCGTGTAAATATCAATGGATTTTTTCAAAAAAGTTACACTAAATTACACGAATATTTTTTATATTCTGACATTTTGCCTCTGCTTGCAATTTTTTAGCAATAGTGTTATAATTAAGAAAACGACATGAAGGGACGGTGCTTTCTATGAATAAAATAATCACAATAGGCAGACAGTTCGGCAGCGGAGGACGGGACATCGGCAAGCTGGTTGCGGAAAAGCTGGGCTTCGCCTTCTACGACAGGGACCTTATCTCCATCGCCGCAGAGAAAAGCGGCATGAGCAAGGCAGTGCTTACCGAAGCGGACGAAAAAGCCGCAAGTCCATGGGTCTACGCAGCAATAGGACAGTCGGGACAGACCAATTTCCTGCCTACCAACGACACCCTTTTTGCAGTCCAGTCCCAGATAATACTGGACATCGCCAAGACGGAAAACGCAGTCATCGTGGGACGGTGCGCAGACTATATCCTGCGGGAGGCTCCTGTGGAGCTGCTGAACGTCTATCTCTACGCCTCCGATGCCGCAAGAGTAAAGAGAGTATCCGAGCGTCTTGGAATAACCGAGCAGCAGGCGCTGCAGAAAATGAAGCGTCACGACAAGCAGAGGAAGCTCTACTATGACTTTTACACCGACAGGAAATGGGCTGCCCATGTGAACTATCATCTTACACTGGACAGCGAAAAATTCGGCGACGAGGGTACCGCGGCTATCATCGCCGCAGCTATGAATGCGAAGAGGACTTGATGAAAAATCGAAGATTTTTCATCTGCGAGTTTTGTGCTTTTCAGACTGCCGTCTGAAATTTTGCTGCGCAAAACCGC
>JAFLUI010000016.1 GCA_022508825.1 Oscillospiraceae bacterium | reverse complement strand
CGAGATGCTCTTTCACCGTGGATTCGTTTGCATACAGGAATAATATCCCGTTTGCGGCAAAGAAGGTACAGGTAACAGGCAGGATATGGTTCAGTTCAAAAATGATCGGTACCGCCAGCAGTACAGCAATACAGCACAGAAGAAGTGCATAGCAGACTGCGGGTGCTTTGCTTCCCCAATGTGTCCTGAGCTTGTCAGCCGTGTAAAAGGAAATATAGAGGAAAATTCCGTTTACCAGATTGACAGGCAGCTTGGACGGCACCAGACCTATAGCCGGCATGTTCAGAAGATCATGGAGATACCCGGAAAAAGAAGTGTATACTAGCGCCGGAACGTCATTAGCGGCAATAAAGCTTTCCATAAAGGCGGTGTTCTGACCTGTATAGCTCATGCTCCGGGTAAGATAATAATGCACAAACAGAGAAGCAAGTACGATCAGTCCGGTCAATGCAAAAAGCAGACACAGCTTTTTTCTGTTCTCTGAGGGTCTGATAAAAATACGGCTGAGAAAGACCGCTGCAATATAGGGAAAGAATATGAATGCAAATCTCAGATCAGCCAGAGCAGCCCCGCAGCACAGTACAGGAACGAGAAAGAGCAGTCTGTCCCGGACAAGCAGATATGCTGTCACCGATGCAAGTGTGAATGAGACTGCAGCATTAAGCACAAAATTGTCCAGACACAATATCTGTGTCAGTATAAAAGCCATAAAGCATACTGCGGTAATAAAGCCCGCAAGCTTTTGCCTGCCGCTTTTTGCACAGTGCTTTACTATCCCTGCTGCACACAGAGATATGATAAATCCCATCAGGACATAGAGCAGCTTAAGGCTGTTTGAGATCACCATGCCGTTCGTTGTTTTAGGAATCAGAAAGCCTATGAGCGTATTCGGAAGTATTCCCTGTCCCTCGCTTGCTGCATAGTAATAAAGCTGCGTCAAAGGATCATCAAAATAAAAATCGTTAAAAATATGTATTGAAAAGATCAGGAAGATGACAAAGAAAGCTGCAGGCATATATTTTCCGCCGAAAAGTGCGGCATATCTTTTAAAAGCATCGCTTCCTGCGATGTCAGACGCTTTTTTCCTGCATTTCAATACAATGGGAGAAGTCTCAAAAAATTCTGCCGGATGGTCGAGTTCCATATTATTTCCTTTCTGCGGCTGCAGATACGCGTCCTTCGGAGAATGAAGGGTCTATGATAACGTTTTCTTCGTTCTTTTTCAGCATAAACAGTATTTTAAGGGCATCTGTGACCGATTTGAGCTTGAGCGAAGAGGAGCTGCCTATGTAGTTTATCGGGACCTCTCTGCACTTGTATCTGCGGCAGTAGAACCGCATTTCCGTCTGATACATATGACCTGAGGAAAGGAATTTATCCAGCCGCAGATTTCTCAGCACATGAGCCTGAAAAGCCTCATAACCGCTGGTCATATCCTTAAGGCTGGTACCCAGCACTAAATTCGAGAGGAATGTACCTCCTCCGCTGAGCATTTGTCTGTAAAGAGGGTGATTTGTCATGCCGCCGCCCTCTATGAATCTGGACCCCCATACGCAGTCGCAGCCATCGTCCAGAGCCTCGATAAAAAGGCGCAGCTCCTGCGGGGAGTGGCTCCCTCCGCCGTCCATTTCTATGATTCTTTCGGCGCCGTCATCGAGAGCGCATCTGAATCCGTAAAAATAGCAGCTTACAGGTCCGTTGGAGTCTTCGTAGAACAGGCATTTTACTCTGCCCGGATATTTCTGCTCGCTGCTTCGTATTATCTCTTCGGTCCTGTCCTTTGAAAAAGCGTCTATCACGGGATAAAGATACAGCTCATCATACGGCAGATTCATTATCTCGTCTATCACTGACTGCATAGTAGCTTCCTCGTTGGCGACAGGCATTACTATCGTTGTTTTTTTCATATCCATATCCTTTCATACAGAAATTAGTATTATTAGCCATAATATTATAACATAGCATTCATAAAAAGTCAAGGGCAAATGACAATTCGGATGCCGTTTGCCTGCCTGTCCGGTCTTTGAGAGGTATTGACCAAATCAGCCTGCTAAAGTTTGTTGAATATATGTCTTGACAAAAAAAGGAGATTTGTTATAATATAAATCGTATAAAGTCAGGTGCGGCCGGGCAGGAAAAGAGTTGAGATCATGAAGAAATTTGCTATTTACAGATCCGAAACGGGATTTTACTATGAGGAATATATTGAAAATATGGAGCAGCTTGCAGGGACCAGGTTTGAAAAGATAGTAACAGAGGATATGCTTCCGATCATTATTAATGAGAACGGGGGTTTTCACCGTTTCAGCGAGAAGGATTACGGCTTTGTCAGGTTCATGGAATCCGATAAGGAGTGTCCGCTGAAAATTGAGGAGATGTATCTGAAAAATGATCTGAATTTCAAGCTGGGCTGGATATCTCCCGAGGGGGACACCTATTCCTGCAGTTATACCAATCACCTTAAGGCCGCGGGGCATCTGGCGGAAAAATTCTGTCCCGGCGCAAAGCTTCCCGAGCGGGCTCTGGGAAAGGCAGGCTGGCTCAAGGTCATCGATTCCTGGGACGGTGTGGGCAGAACTCATTCACAGTTTGTTTACTCCATCAGCGGAAAGATCACAAAGCAGCAGGCAGATACGCTGTTTGATCTGGGCCTTTATAACAATGAGGAGGTCCGCAAGCTGATCGATGACTGCGAACAGAGATGGTAATGGGATATGATTCTGAAGGAGCTGATAAAGCTCCTTTTTTGTGTAAAAAAATATTGACAATACCAAGAAAATATTGTATAATATTTATTAATATATTAATTTTAATACAAAACTGTATTAAAAAACGCTGGGAGGATACTTCAATGGCAGAAAACACATCCAGATTTATTAAAAGTGTTATTTTCGGAGGCTATGACAGGACAGATACTGATAAACACATCGAATCTCTGTATCTGCAGATATTTGAACTGGAGGGCGAGCTGAGGGAGTCAAAACAGATGCTTGAAAGGCTCAGAGAGGGGACAGAAGAGGAAAAGGCACATGAAGCTGTCCTTGCAGCGGAAAGGGCAAAGCTCTCAGAGGCTCAGGCAGAAAGCGCAGCATCCGCCGAAAAGGTGAAAAAGCTTGAGGAGGATAATAAGCTCATAGAGCAGGAGCTTGCTTCTCTGCATGAGGAGAACGAAAAGCTGAAGGCTTCATATGATGAAGTCAATTCCGAACTGACTGCCCTGAAGGCAGGAGATGAGGCTGCTGTTCTGGGTGCGGTATTCATTGAGGCTCAGAAGTCAAAAGAAATGCTGATAAAAGCCGCTCAGGATCAGGCTGCCCGGATAAAGACAGATTCCGAAAAGCTTGCGGAAAACATCCTGGCGGACGCTGACAACAAGGCGGCAAAGGTCATATATGATGCGGAAAAGCGCGCTGCTGAGATATCTGCTGACGCACTTTCAAAATCAGAGCAGATGAAGGCTGCTTCCCAGAACCTTAAGGCATCTATGCTGCAGGAGGTCTCGGATATAAGCTCGCAGATAAATGCGCTTAAGGCTGCGGTGGACTCATTTGAGTCAGAGGGACGGCGTCTTATCGAGGAATCGGAGAAGATTCTGAACGATACCGAATCAGACCTGAAAAAGGGAGGCGTCCCTGTATTTACTGTACCTGCGGATATCAAGCCCCGGCTGCCCGAGTCTCCCGAGCTGAAGCCTGTGGACTTCAATGTCGGGGAAGCCAACAAGAGAAGCAAGGAGCTTGATAAGCTCAAGGCAATGGCGGCGGCTCTTGACGGTGAAAAGGGCAGTCAGGAGGACGATAAAAAGGAGGTCGGAAGCCCCGCTGACGCCCCGAAGGACGGTCAGGGCGGCGGCAAAAAAGGCGGCGTGAACCTTGCAGAGCTTGAAGAGCTTGCAAAGCAGGCTGAGGCTCTGAGCGGCGGTCAAGGGGGGCAGGACAGTTCAAAGGCTCCCGATAAGGACGGTCAGGGCGGCAGCGGAGACGGCAGGAAAGGCGGTCTGAACCTTGCCGATCTTGCAAAGCAGGCAGAAGCGCTGAGCGGCGGCAGTCAGGATGGCGCGAAGCCTTCCGGCGGCAGCGGGGACGGCAAAAAGGGCGGATTAAATCTTGCGGACCTTGCAAAGCAGGCGGAAGCGCTGAGCAAAAAATAACCTGTTCTGACTATACACATTATATTATAATTTTAATTTATATAAAGGAGCTGTTTATATTATGAATGATATCATTATCGTAAGGCCGGAAAAATGTGTAGGCTGCAATGCCTGTGTCAGGACCTGTCCGGCGCCTGAGGCAAATATCACAAAAATGCTTGATAACGGCAGATTTGTTACAACGGTAAATCCCGACCGCTGCATCAACTGCGGCGAATGTGTAAGGACCTGCAATCACGGTGCAAGAGATTACATAGACGACACCGAAGCGTGTATGTCAAAGGTATCCAAGGAAAGGCTCATCATTTTTGCAACTCCTGCGATCAAGTCGGTGTTTCCTAATCAGTGGAAAAATATCCTGGACTGGTTCAAGGAAAGAGCCTGCTTTATCTATGACGTTTCTCTGGGCGCAGACATCTGTACATGGGCCCATCTGAGGTCCATCCAGGATAAAAAGGTAGGCAATCTGATAACACAGCCCTGCGCTGCTATCGTTAAATACATAGAAACATATCAGCCCGATCTTCTGAACAATCTGGCTCCTATCCACAGTCCTATCGCCTGCGCTGCGGCGTATGTAAAAAGATATCTTAAGCTTACATACCCCATTGCGGTCCTTTCACCGTGTATAGCAAAGAAGTCGGAGTTTATGGAAACGGGTCTGGTGGACTATAACGTCACATTCAAGAAGCTGAAGGAGTATTTTGACAAGAATGACATCAAGATACCCACCCATTCCACAAGTGAATATACATATGTCTTTGACGACCATCAGGGTCAGGTGGGCGCTATATATCCCCGTCCCGGAGGACTCAGAGACAATATCTGGCTGCATGAGCCCGATATCAATATCACTACATCGGAGGGCGTACACAAGGTATATCCCGAGCTGAATATGTATGCGCGGATGCCTGAGCATAAGCATCCGGAGGTCTTTGATGTGCTTTCCTGCGAGTACGGATGCAATGTGGGTCCCGGTTCGGGTACGGAGTATACCGTGTTTGACGCTATGGCTACCATGAGAGAGGTTGAAAAGGAAGCTAAGAAGCGCCGTAAAACAGGTGTATTCAAAAGCGGTGAGGACAGACTGTTCAAAAGGTTCGATGAGGAGCTGAACATCAGCGACTTTATGAGAAGCTACAGACCTACCAAACCTTCACCCATGCCTACAGACGATCAGCTCAATGCTGTTTTCGAATCCATGGGCAAGCATACCACAGCAGAAAGAAGCTTCAACTGTCATGCCTGCGGCTACAGCTCATGCAAGGATATGGCTATCGCTATATGCCGCGGTCTCAATAACCCCGAGAACTGTATAGTTCACGCTAAATCAGTTCTTGTGGCAAGACACAGCGAGCTCACTACACAGCATGAGCGTCTGGCTGAGATCACCAACGATTGCATGGAGCTTGCAGAGCGTCTTAAGAATAACATGAAGGATATTACAGACAACATGAACACCATCAGCGAATCCAATGTGAAGACCAGTGAAAGAGCCGGAGTCGTTAATGAGCTGCTCAAAAATATCGTTACCTTCTGCAATGACAACAGCACCATGGATGCGGAAAGCGTCAAGCAGATGGTTGCTATCCTTGAGACTACCATCAAGGCGTTCAGCGCTCTTGATGATAACGTAAATGCCACAAATGAAAGCTCGGCTGTCATCAACAAGATGATCGGTGAGATCTCGGGTCTGGTAGAGGAGATCAACGATACCCTTACCCAGACACAGACCCAGAGTGCATAAGCGGGGACTTCCCCGCCCCGGTCTTTGGCTTGACATCTATGCCAAAATGTGTTATAATAGGCAGCAGACAGTTTATCTTTTCCTGCGCCGCTTTATATATGTATTATTGTGTCGGGAGTGTTGTTCATGAAATGTGAAAATTGTCAGGCAGAGATAAGTACCGGCGGTACGGTGTGTCCCGAATGCGGCGGACCGCTGCCCCAGATGATAGAGGGCTTTGATAATTCCGTAAAAATACAGAGGATCCTGAGAGCCGTATATATGGCAAGCGGGGATAAAATACTGTCAAATACCCTCAGACTTACTGCTCTGCTGAATGACTGCCTTGCAGATTTTGACAAGGAGCGCAGGCTGCTGGTCAATATGCTGGGCGCGGGCATCCTGAAAAGCATGATGGAGGAGTCCGACAGAAATATCGCTGTCATGAGCGCAAAAAGCAGTATGCAGAACGACTGCTTTATTATCGAAGGTGCGGCGGAATTTGTTCTTGCCTGCTTTACATATTTCCTTGGCTGGACCTATGATTCTCCTATGAGAGTGGGTCGTCCTGCTGAAAATGCAGGGGGTGCTGCTCCGGAGACAGCAGGACAGGTCGGTTCGGGACAGGACGGTGCCGGACAGGGCGGCGAAAAGGGTACAGGCAGGCAGGACGGTGCTGCAAAGGCTGCAGGCAAACAGGACGTGGCTGCCGATCCGGGTGAAAAGGTCTTCCGTCCGTTTGAGGCTGCAAAATACAGGCTGTCCAAAAACGTCATCGTACCTGAGGGCTTTACCAGAATCGAAAGCTTCTGCTTTGACAAGTTCGGCTTTATGCGGACCATAGATCTTCCCGAAACACTGGTGTCCATCGGGGAATATGCTTTTTCTGAGTGTAAAAACCTTGTGTCTGCAGAGCTTCCCAGATCTGTAAGGGTAATACAGCACGGAGCCTTCAGCCAGTGTGCAAAGCTTACAAGCATCAGCATTCCCAGGGGCGTGCTTGAGATCGCAGAAAATACATTTTTATGCTGTCAGTCCCTGGAATTTGCAAAGGTGCCTGCAACGGTCACAAGCATCGGTGCAAGTGCATTTTCGGGGTGCGACAAGCTGCAGAAGATCTTTCTGCATGACAGTGTCAAGTATATTGATAATGAAGCCTTTTTGCAGTGTCCCGAGCTTGTTATCAGCTGTTACGAAAATTCATATGTCCATAAATACTGCCTCAGCCATGATATCAAATTCGAGATCGTTGCTAAGGAGATCAATACTGCAGTTAACGGAGGATAAATCATATGGTTGAACTTATGGTCGGTCAGGAGATCGAAATGGAATTCGGCGGCTCCGCAAAGATAGTGAAGGAGCTGGGCAGAGGCGGTCAGGGTATCGTATACCTTGTGGAGTACAACAGCATGAAATGGGCTCTTAAATGGTACGATATCGACAAGATAAAAAAGCCTAAGGATTTCAGGGAGAACATCCGCAGCAATATGTCGGACGGCGCTCCAAGCAATAAATTCCTGTGGCCTAAATATCTGACAAAGGAAAACGGGGACGGCACCTTCGGCTATCTTATGGAGCTTAAGCCGGACAGCTTCGATTCCTTTGTGGATATCCTGAATACATATAAGATCGAGATAGACCCGCTTACCGGCAGAGCTGCGAAAAAAACCGTCAGATTTACAAGCCTGTATGCAATGGTGACGGCGGTCATCAATATAGTCAACGCTTTCCGCCAGCTCCACCGTGCGGGAAAAAGCTATCAGGACCTTAACGACGGCGGCTTCTTCATCAATGTGGAGACCGGCGCGGTGCTGGTCTGCGACTGCGACAACATCGCTCCGGAGGGAAGCAATTTCGGCATCGGCGGCAAGCCCGGATATATGGCTCCCGAGATAGTCAGAGGAGTTGCAAAGCCGGATGTGCAGTCCGATAAATATTCTCTTGCAGTTGTACTTTTCAAGCTGCTTTTCAGAGGAGACCCTATGGAGGGCGAAAAGGTCATCAAGGATGTGTGCCTTACAGAAGCAGCAGAGCTGAGACACTACGGTCAGAATGCGGTCTTTGTATATGACCCTGATGACACATCGAACCGTCCTGTAAGAGGCGTGCATGACAATGTCATCAAGTTCTGGAGGCTGTATCCCGATTATATCAAGGACGCTTTCATACAGTCCTTCACAGAGGGCATAAGCGATCCCAATAAGCGCATTATTGAAAATGAATGGCAGAAGCTGTTCATAAGGCTCCGCTCGGAGATCATCAAGTGCGGATGCGGCAGGACTAATTTTACGTCCATGTTTGAAATGCCAGACGAAAAGACCTATCAGTGTCCGAAGTGCGGGATGAAATTTGCTACGCTGCATTTCAGCGGTCATGATTTCCGTATGCCGCTGTATCTGGGGAGCAGGTTCTTTGAATGTGACATCGACCCCGAATCCGATGACTTCCTCAGTACGGCAGGGGAGCTTGTTGAAAACAAGCTCAAGCCCGGACTGCTGGGCATCAAGAACTGCTCGTCAAAAACATGGCGTGTCAAAATGCCTGATAAGACCTTCTATGATATTGCACCCGGAGGCGGATTTCCTATATGGCCCGAGCTGGAGATCGATTTCGGTGAAATAAAAGCAAAGATCTGACTGCTGCTGTTGTATGAGAGGGACGGACAAAAGTCCCCTGACGCAGAAAACAGCCGCAGAACGGTCTGATATGAAAGGAGTATATACCCTATGAGCAATTTAAATGATCTGGACAGTATGCTTGATTTTGATGATGACGATCCCCTTGGAGCTACCGGTGTCTCCAAAAAAAGTCTGGTTATCTTCTTTGTGATAGATACCTCTGCCAGCATGAAGGGAACAAAGATAGGTGAGCTTAACACGGTAATGGAGGAGCTTATCCCCGAGATACGCCGTGTGGGTGAGGCTGATACAACGGTAAAGCTGTCGGTGCTTGACTTTTCCACTGACGTGAGCTGGATGTATCCCGAGCCTGTGGCAATTGAGGATTTTGAGTGGATCCGTCTGAAGGCGTCGGGCGTTACCTCTATGGGCAAGGCTTTCAAGGAGCTGGCTGCAAAAATGTCCAGAAACGGATACCTGAACTCTCCCTCCCTTTCCTTTGCTCCTGTTATTTTCCTTATGACAGACGGCTACCCTTCGGATGACTACAAGGCAGGACTTCAGGCTCTGGAGGCAAACAGTTGGTACAAGCACGGACTGAAGGCTGCTCTCGGTATCGGTGAGGAAGCAAACGATCAGGTCCTTGCTGAATTTACAGGCTCTCCCGATACAGTTGTCCATGCATATTCGGGCGGACAGCTTGCTCAGATGATAAAGGTGGTTGCGGTAACTGCTTCACAGATAGGAAGCAAGAGCATGACCCTTTCCGATGAGACAAACAAGGAGCTCAGCGAGGAGGACGTTTACGCTTCCAAGCAGAAAATGCTGGGTCAGCAGATCAAGGAGATCATCAGCCAGGAGGACGGCGATGTCCCCTTCAACACAGGATGGTAAAAGCAGCGCCGCACAGTCTTTGTGCGGTATTGCCTATGTTCTGCATTACAACGGAAGGAGTTCTGATGCTATATGTTAAATGGGTTCAGCCATTCTGTAAGAGGTGCCAGTCACGAAAGGACAGGTCTGGTCTGTCAGGACAGTTCTGCCTATAAGGTCGGTGAAAGATATGCGGCGGCGGTGGTTGCGGACGGTCATGGCAGCAAAAAGCATTTCAGGAGCAATATAGGTTCAAAGGCGGCGACTGAGGCTGTCCTTGAAGCAATTGAGCGGTTCTATGAAAATGCGGATGAATTTGAAAAAAATTTCCCCTCCAACCACAAGTCCATTATCAAAAATATAGAAAAGCAGGTCATTTCCATATGGAATGCCAAGGTGCTGAAGCATCTGGAGGAGAATCCTGTTACCGATGAGGAGAAAAAGCCCTTTGAGCCAGGGGAGTTTGAAGAGATACAACCCGAGTCCTATTACGGGACAACGCTTATCGCAGCAGTGGCAGGCAGAGGCTTTACATTCGGCTTCCAGATCGGCGACGGGACTCTGGTGGCTGTGTTTGACGACGGGAAGGCGTCTGTGATGATGGATTACGAGGAATCCAACCCTGCCAATATCACAGCCTCCATGTGCAATGCCAATGCAGCTTCATGGTTCGATGAATTCTATGCGGAGAATAAGACTGTTCTTGCGCTGTTCGTTTCTACAGACGGTCTGTATACCTCTTTTGGCAATGAGCATGATTTTCTGGCGTATCATACCATCATCACAAGCCAGCTTTCTGACAGCAAGGATTTTGAAGAGGCTGTCATAAAGAATATGGAGAAACGCTCCCATTACGGCACAGAGGATGATGTATCACTGTCATGTGTTTTTGATGCTGCTCTTATAAATGAAAAGATGGATGCGCTGAAGGCAAGGATACAGGAAAACAAGCAGAAAAAATGATAAGACAGCAGCGCTCTTTACGGGCGCTGTCTTACAGATAACTAATGAAAGTCGGTGTTTATTATGGATACGGCTGCCCTCTATGACATTGCTAAGGGCTTTGCAAATAAAATAAGAACTGAAAAGCCCGCCATCGCTGCAGAAGCGGGCGGGGCACTGTGCCTTGTGGTTTCGGATGACGACCATGTCTTTTCGGCAGTTACAGGCATTGGCGTCCATGACGGACTCATTGCCGCCTATCCTGCAGAATTTTCTGCAGTGGCTGCTATGCTTACTACAGGAGTATCAAGGGCAAAGCAGATCATGGTCATTTCAATGGAGGATGACAGTGTTTCTGTGCCGTGCAGTGAATGTCTGAATATGCTTATGTGGCTGGATGTGGCAAATGAACGCTGCGAGGCTGCGGTCTCTGAGGATAGATCCGTCATTGTCAGGGAATTGGCAGAGGGGGATGTTTCGGAGGGCTTTGCAGGTGAAGCAGCGGCCGGAGCTTCTGACACGGCGGACACTTCCGCGTCTGAGACTGCATCTGCCGGGGCTCCTGCGTTTGACTTTTTCAGCGGCTTCGGAGACAATGATGCATCGGACGGCTCAGGTGCTGCTGCATTTGACGTCGGTTTCGATGAGAGCTACTTCGCTCCCCAGCATGAGCCTGTAAAGAAGAATACAGAGGGGACTTCTTTTGGCGCACCTGCCGAGTATGCAAGCAGCGTCACTATTGATGAAAGCAATCCGTTTTATGCGCCTCCGGGAGAGGCTGAGGCTGCTCCTGTGCAGTCCCTGGCTGATAAGAATAAGGAGGCTAAAGCGGAAGGCGCTCCCGAACAGGAGAACAAAAACCTGTCAAAGGCAGATCTGCTTAAGCAGGCAAAGCAGATGAAGAAGGTGGCAAAGGCAAACTTCAACTTCTTTAAAAACAAGCAATGAAAAAACTGCCCGGGCAGAACCGCCCGGGCAGTAATTATTTTTGCATTATGTAATTTTAATTCCCCATTTATTGTCTGCCACACTGCTCCATATCTTCATTTTGGCGTTGGATTTCTGCACCTTATTTATGATGCAGACAAGGCAGATCACTATCACAGAAAGGGCAGCTCCGATAATGAGACCGGTCAGATTCGGGAGATAAAGAGACGGCAGAACCATAGGAACAAGGAAAAAGTATGCGCACCAGATAACAGCAAGGAACACCAGTATCAGCGGCAGACAGAAAGAGACGAAGCTGTGACTGTTCACCTTCATATAATGTATAACGTCCTTGCTGTCCAGGCTTTCATAGTGACGGGCAATAAAGCTGTCCGGCTGTATCCATTTGCATAACTGTTTTAAGCTATGGAATGTGACCGTATAATCCTGATCTGTCCCGGTCACACGATAGTCAAGTGAAATGCCTCTTGTATCATGAGTTGCATCCATAACATGAATCAGGGTCCCCGGTTTTGCCTGGTGACTGATACTTTTGGTTATAATAAACTTATTATCAATAGCGTCATCAACACTATACAACATAAAAGCCATAGATATCTTCCTCTCCTGAAGCATAGAAGCATTATTTTAGTGTTTGTTATTCATTATAACATATTTTTGAAATAATTGCAAGAGAAAATACAGTTTTCTCAGTGTATTTTTTAACAAAAATTATGGCTTATTTATGGCGTTTTTTGCAAATATCCATAAAAAGAAGTTATTATCCTGATTAAATAATATTTTACAGCTTTGCAGGGATCCACACTCTCATCTGATTTTCGCCCCGGTTCCCCCATGTATAATAAGGTACGGCATATGCTTCACAGGGGGTACAGGACGGTTTTTCGGACGTATAAAGAGAATCGGTCTGTGACATTTTCACTGCGGGGACGGAAAGACGGACAGTCCCGCCCAGCAGGTCGGGGACGTTTTCTCCGGTGATCTTTCCCTCTGTGTCGAGCCGCAGGGAAAGCACATCGCCCTCATTGTCCGCGCCCTCGAAGCAGTACACCAATGGTCCTCTGCAGACTGCCGTCATTCCGTTTAAACGGGGTATTTTTGCAGAGGGGTAAACAAACCTGGGTGAGCCGTCCAGCTCAAGACGTATATCTGTGTCAAACGATACGGGAAAATAAATATAGCCGTTTCTGGGAGTGACATTGACCGGTCTTTCATTGTACCATACAGAAAAATTTTTGCTCCAGCCGGGTATCCTTACAGCAAGCTGTCCGCTTCCCGATACACTGTATTTTACGGTAAGATCATAGGGGTATCCTGTTTCGCAGACAAGGGTCATGCCGTTTTCAAAATTTACCCTTCCCGCCGCAAAAAGATGACAGAAGACCGTATCTTCATTCTCTCCGTAGGCGTATTTTCCGAATGATGAAATAAGTCTTGCTGAATTCGGCGGGCAGCAGGCACAGGCGTACCAGCCCGGTCTCTGGGGAAGATCGTGTCTGTGAGTGGGGGAGACTCCCGATATACCCGGGATGACTTCAAGAGGGTTCACATAGAAAAATCTTTTACCGTCAAGCTGCATTCCCGCAAGGACGGTATTGTAAAAAGCCTGCTCCATCACATCGGCGTACTCGCCCCGCACTTCGTTTTCCAGCATTTTTGAGGCAAAGAACATCAGTCCTATGGATGCGCAGGTCTCGGCATAAGCTGTATCGGGGGGCAGGTCGTAGTCCACGCTGAAAGCTTCTCCGTGTACTGTTGAGCCTATTCCTCCCGTTATGTACATCTGCTTGCCTGTGATGCTTTCCCACAGCCTTTTGCAGGCGGAGTACAATTCTGCGTCCTCTGTTTCTGCGGCAAGGTCTGCCATTCCCGTATAGAGATAGACCGCCCGCACTGCATGACCTGTTGCCCGCTCCGCTTTTCTGAGAGGGATCCCGCTTTGCTGATAGTCGTTGTCCTCGGCGTTGTTGCCCCAGACTGTCCAGTCACGCTCTGCACGCTCCCGCTTGTAATAATCCGGGTCTGTTCCGCGGGTGTCGATAAAGCGCTTTGCAAGGGCAAGACATTTTTCATCCCCTGTGAGACGGTACATTTTCATAAGGGCAAGCTCCACCTCCGGGTGTCCCGGGAAGCCTTCATGACCGTCCTCTATAAATACTTTATATATGTGTCCAACGTTTTTTAACATAACGTCAAGAAGACGGCGCTTTCCCACTGCTTCATAATATGCGCAGGCAGCCTCCATCATATGTCCCGCACAGTAAAGCTCATGGGCTTCGAGAAGATTTGTCCACCGCTTTTCCCTGTCCTTGACGGTAAAATATGTATTAAGGTAGCCGTCCTCGTCCTGGGCTGCGGCTATTATCTCTATCAGGCCGTCCACTGTTTTTTCGAGACCCGGGTCGGGAAAATTGTGCAGGGAGTATGCTGCTGCTTCTATCCACTTGGCAGCGTCGCTGTCCTGGAACACCATGCCGTAAAATCCGTCGCCGGTGTCCTCGCCCCGGAGCGCTTTTCCTGCGTTTATGAAATTCTGCACAACATGGCTCTTTTCCGCGCCCTCGGCTTTATCGCATAATACTTCATACTGATATGGAATGACCGTATCTCTCACAAGCTTCTGATATTTCCCGATAAAGCCATCCGACATATATGCTTTCTGGCTGATCTGCTTCTGCGCTCTCATAGTATGACCGTCCTTTCGCTTTCTTGACAAGTATATAACAGGTATAGTATAATTTTATCATACCATATTTTCACAATGAAATCAATATTTTTGCGCAATTCTGGAGGCATATCATGAAAAATACAGAGGTAATTATTGACGGCAATACCGTAAACATGGACGAGGGTACAGTCTTCAGGGGACTTGGCGTTGTCACGGGGAACAATTCCTCCCGTCTGCTCATGGACTACAAGACCGAGAGTCCCGCTTCATATTGGGAGATAATGAATCTGCTCTTTAAGCCTGACTACGGAGCAGGACTTACCCATGTAAAGATAGAGTTCGGTGCGGACGTAAACTCCTCCTCGGGGACAGAGCCGTCCATAATGCGCTCCGCCGATGAGAAAGCGGATGTTACAAGGGGAGCGGGCTTCATGTTTGCGGCGGACGCTCTTTCGATAAACCCGGATATTACTGTCGACCTGCTCCGCTGGGGCGAGCCCAAATGGGTCACGGACGCTTTTTCCGAAAGCAGGGAGAACGGCTTTGAAGCAAGGTACAAATGGTACAAGGCGGCAATAGACGGTGCATATGACAAATACGGCATGAAATTCACCCACATAAGTCCCGATATGAACGAGACGGGAGAGATAGACACAGACTGGCTAATTTATTTTTCGGACAGACTGAAAAATGAGACCGATCAGCGCTATGATTACGGGGGAATAAAAATCGTTGCATCGGACGAAGTGGGTTCCTGGAGGATCGCCGATGCAATGATGGAGAACGAAAAACTGAGGGACGCTGTGGACATCCTTGGGGAGCACTACAACACATGGGCAAGCGGCAATGCAAAGACTCTCAACAAAAAATACGGCAAGGAGGTCTGGTACACCGAGGGTATTGCTTCCACCAATATCGCAAGGCTTACGGTCAACAGCAACGGAAGCGGTCTGACAGGCACAAACGGTGCACTGGACGTCTGCAACAGGATCATAAACGGATACTATAACGGAAAAATGACCATGTATGAATATCAGCCTGCGGTGGCTGCTTACTACTCCGGAGCAAGGTACTGTCCAAAATCTCTGATAAATGCTCAGACTCCATGGAGCGGGTATTATGAAGCTGACAGCGGCATATGGACATCCGCTCACTTTACTCATTTTGCGAAAAACGGGTGGCGGTACATTGACAGCGCCTGCTTCGGTGACGGCAAGGAAAACCACTCTATCTCCGAGACTACAAACAACTACATGACGGTCACCGACACGGTCACGGGAGACTACTCCGTAATTATCTGCAATGACAGCAGTGAGCAGAGGAACTACGTCTTTGCCCTCGAAAACATGAAAAAGGCTGACTCCCCCGTTTATATATGGGAAACAAGAGGTCCCGACAAGGGGCAGGCTTTTGACGAAAATTATTTCAGAAATATCGGGGTCTGCCGTCCTGCCGAATCGGAGGGGAGGTATTCCTTTTCGGTGGAGGTCAAGCCTTATTCCATAGTTACTGTCACCACTCTTGACAAGACAGCGGATCTGTCCGTCTGCAAATGCGGATATGAGGATATCCCTCTTGATATAAACTACCGGGACGATTTTAATTACCCCGACAGCTTCCTTTCCGAAAGAGGGGGTGCCCCTCTTTACACTGCCGATTACGGCGGAGCCTTTGAGGTCGTCCGTGACGGTGATAACAAGGTGCTCATGCAGATGATAAACGCAGGCAGCAAGCCTACAGACTGGTACCGTGAAACACCTGCTCCCATTACCTCTCTCGGGGATGACCGATGGAGCAATTACTCTGCAGAGATATCTTTTAAATTTGCAGGCGATGCAAGCAGTGCAGGGGACGCCTCAGACAACTATATATTCCTCGGCTGCCGATATCTTACGGCGGAGCTGAATGAACAGTCGGCGGAAAACGGATACAGTGTCAGGGTCTGTCCGGGCGGAAGCTGGGAGCTGCGGAAGGAGATCCGCACTGTGGCAGGCGGCAGCATACCGGGTTTTGACAGCACTGTATGGCACACAGTTAAGATCACCGCGGTAAAAAATGCTGTCACTGTCGTCATTGACGGTACAAAGCTGACCGGGTTCATTGACAGGGAAGCCTATAACAATTCGGGAAGGGTATCTCTTGGCAGCGGTCTTTACAATAATGTCTTTGACAGCCTTAAGGTGACACCGGAGGGTAAAAACAATACCGTCACAAGGATAGACGATCATGACTCCCGCATAAAATACACGGGGGACTGGGAGAGAATCACTCCCGACAGCTACATCCATTTTGACCGCACACGCTCCAAGGCTGTCATAAACAAGGAGACCCCTGCAGAAAAAAGCTTCGTTTTTTCCTTTGAGGGGGACCACTTTGCGCTTATAGGGGAGACCTCTGTCTCGGAATTTGATGTCTGTGTTGACGGTGTTATATCAGAGCATTACAAGGTCACTCAGAGCTCCTCGGCAAGACAGTGCTACTATACGGCGGATGTCCCTTACGGCGCTCACAATATAAAGATAGCTGTAACAGGCGGGGAGCTTTATCTTGACGCTGTAGAGTTTTAAACGGCTGATCTTTTCGTAATGGAACATTATAATACCTCCTCTACCTTTGCCTGTACATCCTTAAGAGAAGCAGCAGGCTCAAATCTTGATCCTGCAGCTCGTCATACTGGGGAGTGAATCCGCATCCTGTGTCTGTCAATGGGTTTGGACAAAAATTTATAGACTATTTACATTTTCGGCATAAAACAAGCCCGTCATAAACCGGAGTATTCCGGTCTGTGACGGGCGATATTTATTATCGTTCAGATCACTTTATTTCCTGTTCGATATCGTCAAAAACATCACAATCAAAAAAATCTCTCAGCGTAATGCCGAATCCGTCGCATATTTTCTGCAATGAAACTATGCCGGGGTTCCGGCTTTTTTATTCAGCATACTGTAAACTGTTGACGGGGAAAGGAGATCATAAACATTTGTGAATAGTTTGTTAAAATTGTCAAAAAATGTTGAATTTATTATAGCAGTGTGGTATACTAAAAAATAGTTATATATACTATATACAATAGTTATACATATTATATAAATATAATTGTGTGGAATCATCAATCGTAATATGCAAAGGAGCAATAATTATGAAGCAGTTTCAGATCGTGTATAGGGGAGAAAAGGAATTTACCGAGGAGCTTGAGAAATTCCGGAAAAACTGGGAGCATATGCCTGATATGATGTTCCAGATCTTTTCGGAAATTCTTAAGGAGGATACCATAAAGAAAGTAAGCTCACCTATAGAAAAAGTATTCCCTGACGTGCCATGGTTCGGATGTTCCACAAGCGGCAATCTGGTGGATTGTCAGCTCGCTGCGCCGGTCACTGTTGTGGCTACCGTTTTTGAAAATGAATCATCCCGGTTCAAGGTGCTCCAATATGAATATGATGAGGATTCTATTGAGCAGATCACTCAGAAAATTACCGAGGATGCGGAAGCTAATCCATGGGTCAAGGCAATTGAGATGTATTTTACTATTCCGGAAGGCTCTTACACAAGATTCTGCGACGGTCTTAAAAACATCCGGTCGGGTGTGCATATATTCGGAGGAGTTTCCTGCAGTGATGATATAACAAGCTCTGATTGCTGCGTTTTTTCCTGTGCCGGAGGCTATTCGGAAAAATCAATTATAGTTGTATTTTACGGCGGCGATGACTTTTATGTGGATTCTATCAAGGTAACAGGCTGGAAGCCGCTGGGCAGAAGGTTCAGTGTCACTAAGTCGGAGGGCAGCCTTCTGCAGGAGCTGGACGGCATACCCGCTTATGATGTATATCATAAGTATCTTGACATAAACAACGATGAGAATTTCTTCTATAATACCCTTGAATTTCCGCTTCTTTATGAGCATAACGGAACAACTATCCTGCGTGTTCCTGTTGCAAGCAATGCCGATAAGTCCATTTTAATGTCGTCGGATATTGATGTAGGCTCCACAGTCACGATATCCTACGGCGATCCGAAAACTATCGTTGAAAGCATCGCCCTGGACAGTAAGCGCATACAAAAATTCTGTCCCGATCTGCTGCATATTTTTTCATGCGCTGCAAGACGGACATTCTGGACGTCCACCGACCCTACATATGAGCTGGAGCCATTCAAGGATATCGCTCCCTCCGCCGGTTTCTTTTCTCACGGAGAATTTCTGCGTGAGAATGATTGTCTGAATCAGAACAATGTAACATTGGTCATAGCTGCAATGCGCGAGGGTGAGGCAGAGCAGGCTGAGCTGCAGAATGATGCTGAGATCAGGACGTCACGGTCAAAAATACCGCTTGTATCCCGCTTTGCAACATTTATCACTGCCACCTCCTTAGAGCTGGAGGAAATGAATAAAAAGCTTATGAGGGCTGCTGTCACTGACCGTATGACCGAGCTGTATAACCGTGCGGAGACCAACAAGCGCATAGGAAAAAGTCTTGCCGATATAGAGAGTGAGAAGCTCTCGCTTATCATGATGGATATTGATAATTTCAAAAGGGTCAACGATACTTACGGACATCAGGAGGGAGATAATGTTATCATAGCTCTTTCCGATATCCTGAGAAATGAGCAGGAACGCGCGCCTGAAAAGATCTCCGCGGGACGATGGGGCGGCGAGGAGTTTATGCTGGTGCTTTCCGGCACCGGTCTTGAAGAGGCTGCTGCTGTTGCGGATAATATCCGGAAAAGCTTTGCAGGCATAAAATTCACTGCCTCCGGCTCTCAGACTGTCAGCGTGGGAGTGACCGAAGCAAATCCGGAGGATACCTTCGATATCCTTTGTACAAGAGTTGACACGGCGCTTTATGAGGCAAAGAAAACAGGCAAAAACAAGGTGGTCACTTTATAATACTAATCCCTAATTTACCAATAGACATAGTCTATTGGTAAATTAGCCTGTTTCAGGCGGCTTGCCAAAACCTACGGTTTTGGCGGGATTAGTATTGAACGGCTTTCCTGGCGGCTGTGCCGCCCACCGCTTGGCGGTGTTTTTTAAATATATGGGCTTTGCCCATATATTTAAAAAAGGAAATAGTATAAAAATAATACTGAGCTCTAAGGCAGCACAGCGCAGGGTCTGCAGTCAGATCACGCTTGCTGCCTATTGCATTTTTTGAAATAATATGGTATAATATAATGATCGATCTTTTACGGGAGGATATTATGATAAGGATAAACAACGACTGGGAGTTCATCCGGGAATGGAACGATGACTTTCCCGATGGCAAGGGAGAGGCGGAAACAGTACGTCTGCCCCACACTGTAAAGGAAATGCCGCTCCATTACGGAGACCCCTCCGATTACGAGATGGTATGCGGCTACCGTGTGCGTCTTGACATTCACGAGAAGCTCAAATGGAAACGGCTGTTTCTCCAGTTTGACGGTGCGGCGCATATCGCTGAACTTTATATGAACGGCATGAAGACGGCGTCTCACAAATGCGGGTATACATCCTTCCGGACAGAGATCACTGATTATGTGAAATACGGGGAAGAAAATATCATTGCGGTCAAGCTGGACACCACGGAAAATCCATCGGTGCCGCCCTTCGGCTTTGTCATTGACTATCTGACCTACGGAGGGCTTTACAGGGATGTATGGCTGGACGTCCGTCCGTCAAAAATAATAGAGGACATTTTTGTGCAGACCCCCACTCTTAATTCTGCGGAGATATCCTGCAGGGCGGATATGTCCGAGGACAGCTCACTGAAATTCGAGATCATAGATGAGCAGCGGGGGGAGGTCACTGCAAGCGGCACGGCGTATCCCGGGAAAACGAATATCACTCTTTCCGTTCCTGCTGCAAAGCCATGGACACCCGACTCGCCTGTCGTTTACAGATGCAGGGTCACTCTGAAGGAGGACGGTCAGGATGGAGATGTTCAGGAGGTCACGTTTGGTTTCAGGACGGCGGAGTTCCGGAACGACGGCTTCTACCTGAACGGTGAGAAAATATTCCTGCGGGGAGTGAACCGTCACCAGTCCTTCCCCTATGTGGGCTATGCTGTTCCCGAGCAGCTCCAGAGGGAGGATGCACGCATAATAAAGCATGAGCTCCAGTGCAATACCGTCCGCACAAGTCATTATCCTCAGAGCCATTATTTTATCGACGAGTGCGACAGGCAGGGTCTGCTGGTATTTACCGAGCTTCCCGGCTGGCAGCATATCGGAGATCAGGACTGGAAGGATCAGGCGTGCGAAAACGTCAGAGAAATGGTTATGCAGTACCGTAATCATCCCAGCATAATCCTGTGGGGCGTCCGGATAAATGAAAGTCAGGACGACGACCAGTTCTACACACGCACAAATGCCATTGCTCATGATCTTGACCCGAGCCGGGCGACTACGGGAGTGCGGTATCTGGAAAAAAGCAGTCTTTTAGAGGACGTATACGCCTTCAACGATTTTTCCCACACGGGGGACAATGAGGGGGCAAGGCTGAAAAAAGACGTTTCTCCCGATCAGGAAAAGCCGCTGCTCATTTCTGAGTGCAACGGGCATATGTATCCTACGAAATCCTTTGACCCATGGCAGAACCGTCAGGAGCATGCGCTTCGTCATGCCCGTGTCCTTGATGCGGCAATGTCGGACGGGGGTCATGTGGGCTTTTACAGCTGGTGTATGTTTGACTATCCCACTCACAAGGATTTCGGGTCGGGGGACAGGATATGCTATCACGGGGTCATGGACGCTTTCAGGAATCCCAAGCTTGCGGCGGCGTTCTACGCTTCTCAGGGGGAAGAGAAGCCCGTTCTGGAAATAGGATCTCCTATGGATATAGGAGATTATCCCGGAGGTCAGCTTGGCAGCGTATATGTCTTTACAAATGCAGATGAGGTGGAGTTATATAAAAACGGGGACTATGTAACAACCTTCCGTCCTCAGGGTTGGAAAGCCCTTAAACACGGTCCCGTCCTCATTGACGACACCATAGGAAAGCTTCTGGAAACAAATGAGGGGTTCTCAAAGTCAAAGGCGAATATGCTGAGGAAATGTCTTATCTCTGCAGGAAAGCACGGGCTGACAGGAATGCCCTTAAAAGATAAGCTTCTCATGGGCTTCTGTATGATGAGATACGGAATGTCCTTTAAGGACGGCTACGACCTTTACGGAAAATATGTGGGGAACTGGGGAGGCGAATCCACGGTATGGAGGTTCGACGCTGTCAGGAAAGGCGAGACGGTGGCTTCCGTTACAAAGTGTCCGTCGGCAAAGCTGCATCTGGAGCTTACGCCAAGTCACACCGAGCTTACAGAGGGGGACGTCTACGACATGGCGGCGGTGCGGATAAGGATACTTGACGAGCATGGCGCTCCTGCGCCGTATGCGCAGATACCTGTAATTCTGTCGGTGACGGGGGACATCGAGCTGGTGGGGCCTTCTGCTGTCACTCTTGAGGGGGGAAGCTGCGGCACATACATACGCACAACAGAAAAGGAGGGTAAAGGCACTCTGACGGCAATAACAAGTCAGACGGAAAGTGCTGCTGTCAATTTCAAAATAAAAAAGGGGTAATATTATGAAGCTTACAAAAACACAGACCGCTGCTTTTGGCATAGGCGCGGTGGGAAAGGACATGGTGTACGCTCTTTCCGCATCATATGTAATGTATTATTATCAGGATATTCTGGGGCTTTCCGCTTCCTTTGTGGGACTTATCCTGATGATAGCAAGGGTCTTTGACGCTGTAAACGACCCGTTCATGGGCATTCTTGTGGCAAAAACCCGCACACGCTGGGGACGGTTCCGTCCATGGCTTTTCAGCGGGACTGTCCTTAACGCTGTTGTCCTTTACGCTCTGTTTGCGGCTCCGGACATAAGCGGCAAGGGGCTTATGGTCTACTTTGCGGTGATATACATTCTTTGGGGGACGACTTATACGATGATGGACATTCCGTTCTGGTCGATGATACCCGCTGTGACGGACACTCCCAAGGACAGGGAGGGGCTTTCCGTTGTTGGACGTACCTGCGCAAGCGTGGGCTCTGCTATAATTATAGTGGGGACGATCATTGCTGTGGGCGCTCTGGGCGGAGGAGACGAGCGCAGAGGCTTCGCGCTTATCGCTCTTATTGTTGCGGCGGTCTTTCTTGCGGCGGAGGTTTTCTGCTGTCTTAAAATGAAGGAGCAGAGTCTTGAAACTGTACAGACCTCCACTATCAGGCAGATGTTCGGGGCGCTGTTCAGCAACGATCAGGCGCTGATAACCGTTCTTGCTATCCTGCTTGTAAACTGTTCTCTTTACCTTACGTCAAATCTCATTATATATTTCTTCAAATACGATATAGGCGGAGAGGGCTGGAAAGGAAACTACACTATATTTACAACAGTAGGCGGCGCCTTTCAGATACTTGGCATGATGGTGCTGTATCAGCTCCTCCACAAAAAGCTCAGCAACACATCATTGTTCAAGGTAGCGTTTTTCATGGCTGCTGCAGGCTACGGTCTGATACTGACAATCTGCTTTATCGGGCTGGCATCAAACATACTTCTTCTTTGCATATGCGGAGCATTTGTATTTGCGGCAAACGGAATACTTCTTGTGCTGACCACCGTTTTCCTTTCAAACTCGGTGGACTACGGCGAGCTTAAAACAGGCAAAAGAGAGGAAAGCGTTATCTTCTCCATGCAGACCTTTGTTGTAAAGGCGGCTTCGGGTGTTGCGGTATTTCTGACGGGTATCGGTCTTGACATGATAGGTCTGGCGGGCAACACAGACGAGACGGGAGAGATCGCAGAGCAGAGCGCAAATACCATCATGGGACTTCGCCTGCTTATGACCATACTTCCCATTGCGGGACTTACTATTGCGTTCATATTCTTTGTGAAAAAATTCACCCTCACCGATGAAAGAGTACAGGAGATCGCAGATACTCTGAAAAAGCAGAAAGCAGGTGAGGAAAAATGATCAGATTCAATGTAGAGATCGAAACTGCTGAGGATGTCAGGGTCTTTCAGGGGGAAGAAAGCTTTGACGGGGGTCTGCCTGAAAACGGTCCATATAATATCATCTGTGACATCCCTGCGGGTAAGCTCAGGAGCGTAAAGGCTGTCCTTGACCTGACCGTTCCGGACAATGTTAAGATATTCATGAACGGATATCAGACATGGACCAACTGTCCCGAATACGGCAAGTATGACAGGATACGGGGTCTTCATGGGATACCGAAGCCTGTTATTGACAAATTTCACTTTGACCGATACGGGGACTATCATTTTGTGGATTATCCCAACAAAAGAGGGGTCACACACGGTTTTTCATGGTGCTATTTCCGCAGAGGGAACCGATACAGGCTCATTGCTTCTCTGGACGAAAAGCCGGGCTACACCATGTTCACCTATGACAGCACTGCGGGGAAGCTCACTATCGAGCGGGACTGCGCAGGGGTCAGATTTGACGGCGGGGAGTTCCACGCCTTTGACCTTTATTTTGCAGAGGGCAGCGAGGAGCAGGTCTTTGACGGCTGGTTCAGGGTTATGGGAATCCCTGCGCCGAAAGCGCCGACCCTTAAGGGATATTCAAGCTGGTACAATCGCTATGAGGATATTTCGGAGCAGTCTATTGAGGCTGATCTGGAGGGCTGCAAAAAGCTGTTTTCGGAGGGGGATCTTTTCCAGATAGACGACGGCTGGGAGCCTGCTGTTGGCGACTGGCTGGAGACAGATGAAAAGAAATTCCCGAACGGTCTTAAGCCTCTTGCGGATAAGATACATGAAAGCGGTTTTATTGCAGGTCTCTGGCTCGCGCCCTTTGTCTGCAGGGAGGGCTCGGCTTTAATGAAGGAGCATCCCGACTGGCTCCTGCAGATCGACGGCAAGCCATGGAGCTGCGGAAGCAATTGGGGAGGGTTCTACTCTCTTGACATTGACAATGAGGAGGTCACGGACTATCTCCGAAAAGTATTTGACCGTGTTCTTAACGAGTGGGGCTTCGACCTTGTGAAGCTGGATTTCCTTTACGGGGCGGCTCCCTTCGGCACCGAGAAAGAAAGCAGGGCAGGCAGGATGATAAGGGCAATGGACTTTCTGCGGGAGGTCTGCGGCGACAAGCTTATCCTTGGCTGCGGCGTCCCTGTGATGCCTGCTTTCGGCAGGGTGGATTACTGCAGAGTGAGCTGTGATGTGAGTCTTGACTGGGACGACAAATGGTATATGCGTATGTTCCATCGTGAGCGGGTCTCGACAAAGCAGGCGATAGAAAACACGGTCTTCCGCCGTCAGCTGAACGGTCGAGCGTATATAAGCGATCCCGATGTGTTCTTCCTGCGGGAGAGCAATATTGCAATGACAAAGGCGCGGAAGCTTACTCTTGCAAAGGTGAACGCTCTGCTTGGCGGAGTTCTGCTCACCTCGGACGACCCATCCTCATACAATGACGAGCAGCTTGAGATATATAACAAGCTTCTTAAGCTTGCAAAGGCAGAATATGTAAAAGTCATCGCTGACAGGCACTGCATAAAATACATCGTTGAGGGAAAGAAAAAGGTACTGAGACTTCCGGAGGAATGGTTCAGATAAAAAAACAGAGGGAGCATTTCAAAAAGTGCTCCCTCTTTTTATATGCATAAAATTACTGCTGCCTTTGTCTTTTTCTGCTTACCTTATACTGATACATTCTTTCGTCGGCTTCGCAGATAACGTCCTCAACATTGATGTCTTTATCCACCTTCCGCAGTGCGGTACCGATGCTGGCAGTCACCTTATAGGGCTTGTCATGGTCGTTGTTTTTGATAGACATGAGAGAGACAAATTCATCGATACGGCACTGCAGGTCGTCCTCTTTGTAGTTTCCCACGCCCATAAGATAAAATTCGTCTCCGCCTGCACGGATGCAGATCTCATTTGCACGCTTTACATCCGCTATGGCGCTGCTGACAAACTTGATGCCGAAGTCTCCCTCGGTATGTCCGAAGGTGTCGTTGATGTATTTGAGTCCGTCCATATCGATCACGCTTACAAAGAGCATACTGTCCTCTTTTGCACCGGCGAGCATACTGTCAAGCTCGGCATACATACCGCGCCTGTTGTAGAGACCCGTCATTTCATCCCGCACGGAAAGGGTCTGGAGACGCTTTCTGTTGCGTATCATTTCCAGTGTATTATTTACAAACCGTAGCCAGTTGCGGTATACAAGATTCATGTGGAAAACATTGTGGATGTCCCTTTGCAGAACAGAATACCCCAGTGTCCTTCCGTTGAAATGCACTGCTGAAAAATAAAATATGGAGGGGGTCTCGCTTTCCTTGAAAAGATCCGGGAACATCAGCTCGGGGTCAAATAATGCGGTGGACTCATCTGTGCTGAAGAAGGGTCCCCCTGCCGAAGAAGCGGCAACTACTATCTTCATGTTTTCCGGGTATCCGGATATGATCTCCTTGTCAATATCCAGCCAGCTTTCGGTAAGGCAAAGATAGTAATTAAGAAAAGGCTTAAGCAGGTATGTACTGTCATATATCTTTCCGATACATTCCTCAACATCCTGTGAAACTGTAAACTGCTCCAGAGTATAGCTTTCCATAAGCAGACCTATATCCACCTTGCTCATGATGTCGGGGTCTGCGTAGTTCCGTGACTGCAGATACAGTGCCTGCTTCAGCGCCTGTGCGGAGCGGAGATAATCAGGCTCGCAGCCGCAGCTCATGGCAGGATGGAACTTCCGGGAGAGATCCGCTTCATAGGGGATGACCGGGGCGTCGGGCTCTATTATGCGGCGGATGTAGTCTACTGCATCCGCTGCTGAATTGGTGTCGTTGGCTTCATATGACGACAGTGTTATATGATTGCAGGCAGCCTCGTCCGTTGCTTCAAATCCGATAACGATAAGATCCTCGGGGATTCTGACCCCGTTCTTGTCCAGCTTGTCTATAAGTCCCAGCGCCATATGGTCGCCTGCGCAGATGACTGCTTCCGGCATGGGTACTGCACCGCTTAACAGGTCGTCCGCAAGCTTGTCGCCGCTTGTGTACCAGAAGTCGCCGTAAATGATATGCTCCGGCGCTACTGTAAGCCCGTGCTTTCCGATCTCGTCCAGAAATACTTCAAGTCTGGACTGGGACACGGAGATCTCCTTCTGTCCTGTCAGGATACAGATCTTTTTCTTTCCGTGTACTTCAATGACATGACGGCACATTTCACGAAGGATATCCTCGTTGCGGTTTTCGATAGTGGGGAGATCCTCTAAGGGAAGCTCAAGGGAAACTGCAGGCACCTGCGGATTTTCCCTGAGACGTTCACAGATGCTTTTGACCACTCTTCCGCTGTGGTCTCCGTTCAGCTGGGCTGTGTCGATGATAATGCCGTCCAGCTTGCTGAAGTTTGCCAGATTGAATATATTTTCTTCGCCTGATTTGTATGATACTCCGTCAAAATCCAGATATGTCATAGCGCCGAATACACAAAAATTGTATCCGTATTTTTCGCACTGGCTTATAATGCCTGATGCGATGCGTCTGCCGTGGATAGATTCGGGAAGGGCAGTCAGCAGAGCTATATTTTTCCTTTTTTCCATACACATATACCCTCTAAAGATAATTGTTCTGAAGACTATTATTTTTCATTATACCACATATTATGCTGTTCGTCAATGTCCTGGACACAATTTTTTATTAATGGGGTAAAATATATTGAAAAAATTTGTGAGAAGATGTATAATATATAAGGACAGAGTATTTTTGAAATTCGCGATAATATGGGGAGGTTTATTATGAATACATACCACATGAGTAAAATAAATATGACGTTCGGGATATGGTTCTCAGCCTTTGCCCTGCTCGTCCTTATAATAGATGCGGGGATGTTTATCAGCTGGCTGGATTTTAAAAAGGACAGTATAAGCACGGATGCGGTCATAATCGGCATAAGAAGCTCCTATGACAGCAGTGACGATTCCGAAAATCATTCGGTACTGGTGGAATACATAGTTGACGGCGAGGTGTACAGGCGTTCTCCGGGATACTATTCGTCCTCTATGCGGACAGGTCAGCACATCACGGTATATTACGACCGGTCTGACCCGTCAAGGATAAAAAGCGATCCCTCGTCTGCCTGCGCTCTTATGCTGATATTTATTTTCGTTTTCGGAGGAGTAGGCGCGGCGTTCCTGATATATGAGCTTCGGCTTAAAAAGACAGTCACCGCTCTTATTGCGGAAGGCAAATACATAGTCTGTGACAGCAGTGTGGAGCGAGTAGAGGTAAGCGCTCATGTGAAGGTAAACAGGGTCTACTACAGGCAGACTGATTTCTTTTACAATGCTCCCGATGGAAAGGAATATATTTTTTCAAGCAGACCGTATCACCCAGACAAAAACCCTTTTATTGACGGGCAGAATGTGATCGTATATGTTGATATCGAAAAGGATCCTAAAAAATATTATGTGAGTGAGGACAATTAGAAACGGCTCCGGTCAGAATTTGATTCGACCGGAGCCTTACTGTTTTATTCTTCAGATGAAACGGGGACGTGATTTTCTTTTGCTGAGGATTCAGCCGCTTCGGGAGCGTCCTGCTCTGCTTCAAGCTCCTTGCCTAGAAGCTGGGGGAGCTCCATTCCTGCTTGTCTGAACACCTCGTTAAGGGGCGGCACAGACTTCATCATGCCGGCGATGAAATCCGCTGTGGCTGTGTTTCCGTCGCCGCTTTTGCCGCTGTCCCAGACGGTCACCTTGTCGATCTTGATGTTCTTGATGGCGTCTACCTGTATCCTCATAAGCTCTTCAAGCTTGTCGGCTACTACCATCTTAACGGCAGAGTCTGCGTCTCCTGCGGCTTCGATAAGGGCTTTCATACCCTCTGCCTGCTTCTGGAGTATCTCCTGTGCGCCTCGCGCTTCCGCTGCCATTCTTGCGTAGATAGCGTCTGCTTCGCCTCGTGCTTTGCGGCGGAGCACCTCTGCTTCCGCTTCCGCTGCGATCTCCGCTTTCTCCTTTTCGATCTGCGCTTTTACGATGATGTCCGCTTTCTGGGTAGCCATTTCAAGCTCGGCACGCTTGCTTTCTGCTTCCTGCTGTGCGGAGTAGGCTTCCTCTTTTGCCTTCGCTGCCTGTACTGCTTCGGCGGTGATAGCCATTTTAAGGGCTTCCGCTTCCTTTTCACGTCTCTTTGCTTCCGACTGGGCGATAGAAATTTTAGAATCATTTTCACCCTCGATGGCTGCTGCGTTTGCTGCTGCGACCTGGATACGCTGATCCTTCATGGCGTTTGCCTGACCGATCTCACCGTCACGGCTGGTCTCGGCAACTGCGATCTTTGCGTCGTTGGTGGCTTTTGCGTCTGCTTCCGCTTCCTTCTGGCGGCGGACAGCCTCGGACTGTGCTACTGCGATCTTGGCTTCGTTTTCACCATCGATGGCTGCTGCGTTTGCTGCGGCTACCTGGATACGCTGATCCTTGCGGGCGTTTGCTTCACCGATGGCACCGTCTCTGTCCTTTTCGGCAACGCTCTTTTTAGCGTCGTTGATAGCCTTTGCAGCGGCTTCCTTACCGAGAGCGTCTATGTATCCCGACTCGTCGTTGATGTCCGTTACGTTTACGTTGATGAGTCTCAGACCGATCTTCTTAAGCTCGATCTCAACGTTATTGGAGACTGCTACTAAAAACTTGTCACGGTCGGTGTTGATCTCCTCGATCTCCATGGTCGCGATAACAAGACGGAGCTGTCCGAAAATGATATCCTTTGCAAGCTCCTGTATCTCCATCATTTTAAGACCCAGGAGACGCTCTGCTGCGTTCTGCATGATACCCGGTTCTGTCGAGATACCAACGGTAAATCTGGACGGAACGTCAACACGGATATTCTGCTTGGACAGGGCGTTTTTAAGATCCACATTGATGGAGATAGGTGTCAGGTCAAGATACTGGTATGACTGGATGATGGGGACGATAAATGCCGCGCCGCCGTGGATACACTTGGCGCTTTTTGCCTGTCCGTTTTTGTCGGTGCCTACCTTACCGTAGATGACCATGATCTTGTCTGAGGGACACTTTCTGTACCGTGACAGTATGGCTGCCACTGCTGCAAAAAGCACCACCACGATGACGCATATTGCGATAAGGGTATTAACGTTGTCAAACATAGAAAAACCTCCCGATTTTTTATTTTAAGCAAGTATGCTTATTTTAACATAAGTTTATCAGATTCTGCAAGCAGAGCGATGGCAATAATCAAACCAAGTATGTATCCTAACATTTTATACCTCACTATGCCGCCCCCTTGATAGGGGGCTTTGCAGACTGAATGATTTGTTTTTACTAAAGGTGGGGGTAGATAAGGGTCAAGGCTCAGCCTTGTTGCTTTTCGACGACGAGAGTCTCGCCGTTAAGGTCGGTTACACGGACTATAGTTCCGGTTTTGAGAGCCTCCTTTAAATTGGAGGTGGCACTGCACTCCATGAAGCGTCCCTGCAAAGTAAGAGTGACCTTGCCTTCGCCCTCGCCCTCGGGAGGGATAGGTATGTACACTGTGGCTGTTTCTCCGATGGCGTTGCGGAAATCTATAGTTCCGTTCTCCGTCAGCTTTTTGCTGAGCTGCACAAGCTTTGCAATGCCGTACATTGCAAAAAATCCTGCTACTGCTCCCACGGGAATGGCTCCTACTGCGGGCATCCCTCCGCTCAGTGCGGCGATAGCTACCCATCCGGACACTGCAAAAAATGCAACGATACCCTGGACGGTGAAAAGCTGCAGAGAAGAATAATCTGTGTGGACGTGGACGGGTGAGTCTGAGTCTCCCTGCGGGCAGAGGTCACCGTCGGCGCTCATATCAAGGTCGATGTCAACGGATGTGTCAAATTCAACGTCAATGTCAAGACCTGCGTCCCCCATATCAATGCCGCCGGTGTCGCTGAGGTTTATGTCCCCGTCGTTTCCGAAGCCGGCTATTGAGAAAATAGTCTGCAGGAGCAGCACCAGTGTTGAGGGCACTGCGATACAATATAAGACCTTCATTAACGAGGTCAATGACTCCCACCATTCGGACATAGCTGTCATCTCCTTTGCGCGTAAATTTAATTTACCTTTATTGTAACAGGCTTTTGTTCTTTTGTCAAGAGGTTTTGAAAATTTTTTAGGAAATTTTATTTACCCCTTGCATTTTCAAAAATAATGTGATACAATAAAGGTAAATATTATTTACTAAGGGGGATCGCCATGACACCTGCTGAACGGGGAAGAATAATCAAGGAAGCCCGCATCGCTAAAAAAATGACCCAGAGCGAAGTGGTCGGCAGCTTCATTACAAGAAATATGCTCAGTCAGATAGAAAGCGGAAATGCCACCCCCTCGGTGAAAACGCTGGAGTACCTTTCACAGACGCTGGACATCCCCATCTCGGAGCTTATGCCCAGAGGTGACGAGGAGTCCTGTCCCGAGTCCGGGGCGGATATTTACCGTCTTGTACGGGCAAAGGAGCTTCTGTCCGGGAGGGAGTATTTCGATGCTATAGAAGCCATCGGTGAAGAAAATGAATGGGGAGCGCTGTCCGATGAATTTTATGCTGTCCTTGCAAGATGTTATCTGGGTCTGGCTGAGGAGACTGCAGATACTGACGCTGTAAGGGCGGTGGAATATGCCCGCAGGGCGGCGTCTCTGTCCGAAAAGGGGCTGTATGCAAATCCTGCTCTTAAGGATGAGGCGGTCAGGCTGCAGAGCAGTCTTGCAGAGAGACTGAGCAGATATTATGCGGGGCTTATTTCGGATACACCTTGATTTTTATTTGTATGTATGATACAATATATAAAAAGGGGGTCAGGGGATGGGCAACAATGCTCCTATTTTATATAATGAAGATAAGCCTCTTGCTCATTATGAGGAGGCAAGGCGCTTAAAGGAAAAGGTGGACTCCGTCCTTAACACGGGTCAGAACATTTCTCTGGCTGCGTTTGCGGTGGGAGTGGTCTGCGTTTTTACGGCGATGAGCTCTGCAAAGCCGCTTCTGATGGCGTTGTTTTCACTGTTCGGTTTGTTTTTCTCCGTGCTTGGATACATGGGGTGTCATATAAGACGTCAGATGATGAGCTTTATCAGCATACCCCTCGGGTTTGCGGCGGCTGTAGTTCTGGCGGCAACGAGAGCTCCATTCGCGCCTCTGGGAGCTGTACTTTATATAGGCGCTGCCCTGATGCAGACCAGCGCTGTAATGGCTATAGCGAATTTCAATATGCTGAAGGAGCTGCCCGGTTTTCCCTTTTTTGACCCGGGTATGGACGATCTCACATTTGCTGCTCTGGAAAGGCACGGTGCGGAGGAGTTCATTGAAGGAGAGCTCTCCGATGAGCGTCCCGAGCGGGTACGGTACCTGCCGGAGGGTCCGCCCTCGGAGGACATGGACGAGATCATCACGGAGGGTATTGCGCTTTCGGATGACGGCAAGACGCTCCTCAGTCTTTTTGAAAAGGAAGCTGCCGATGCGGTGGAGGACGTCCCGGATGATCTGAAGGACGAGGTGGTAATGCATCTGGGTCACCTTGACCCCAATCTTCCCGAGCATGACAGCATCCCCGACAACGAGGAAGATAAACAGCCAAAGAGCCGCTACGAGCAGATGATAAACGCTCAGATAAAAGACCGGAGGGAGATCTCGGACGAGGATCTTTTCGGGTGAAATTTCTTTTTAATACCTCTTGACATTTTATTATATGTACGGTATAATGTACATATAATAGGTCAGGAGGTGTTTTTATGACAAATACCAATATAACAAATTTCAGAAAAAATCTTTTTGAGTATATCGAACAAGCTATCGAATATAACGATATCATAAACATCAATACAAAACATGGAAACGCAGTTGTAATGAGTGAACAGGATTATCGCAATCTTATGGAAACATTGTATATCAACTCTGTTCCCGGACTTGCAGAAGAGATCAGAACAGCTGCATCGCAGCCATTGGAAGAATGCTCTGTATATGACGAAAATGAGGAATGGTAAATGTACAGGATCAGATTTACCAAGCTTGCCGAAAAGCATAAAAAACTGCTTAAACAGGCGGGACTTGAAAGAAAAACAAAAAAGCTGCTCTCCCTGATATCGGAAGATCCTTATAAAAGTCCGCCGCCATATGAAGAGCTTGTCGGTGATCTTAAAGGATTTTATTCACGCAGGATCAATATACAGCACAGGCTTGTATATCAGATACTGGAAGAAGAAAAAACCATAAAGGTCATTGCGATGTGGACGCATTATCAGGATATGTGATCTGCTGCAAATAATTCAATACGATTTTCGGGCGCTCTGTCTCCAATTATAGGAGGCAGGGCGCGTTTTTATTTATTTTTTGTTTTTCTGAGGGCTGGGCGAAAAAGTCAGCGCAGTATGCTTGACGAGTACAAAGCATTGGAGGTGATACGATAATGGAAAATAATCTTTTATTCGGCACACTTCCATCTGCCTATGAATATAACGGCAGAAGATATGAAATGCAAACAGATTTCAGGGAGTGGATAAAGTTTGATCTGCTGCGGAAAGAAGCGGTCGCCTGCATCCGCCGGAAAAGGCGAGGGAGGAAAAAAGCAGTCTGCCATTTACTCTTTCAGGTATGATGCAGATTATATTTACTCAGCGTTTTTAGAGATTTATGGAATCAACCTTGTGAGTATCCCATACCTCCACTGGTGGGAGTTCAGGGCTCTGTTTAACTCGCTTCACGACTGCACATTCACTGATATTATGGGGTATCGGGCTGAGAGTATTACTTCAAAAACTCCTGCTTACAGGAAAGATTATCTCAAAAAAATGAAAAAGGCATACGCACTTCCGAAGTCTCTTTCCGAACAGCAAAGGATAAATGGCTCAAAAGGATGAAGGAGAATATGGGGTATTAATACGGATATATAAAATCAAAGGACGTGATAAAAATGCTTTAATAAAAATGCCGCTGGAAAGCGGCGGTGTGTTTAATTTTGAGGCGTATCTTCGGGTATGTATCTTTATCCTATTGGCGTGTCTGGTCTTGGAGGATCAATACCGGCACGGTATTCTTCTATGCTCAAATTTATAAAATAATAATCTGTACTGACGGAGAATAAAATATTGCGATTTTCGGTATAGATCATCAAAAACGTTTCGTCTTCAAAAAAAAATGTGCTGATTTCTTCCGGATAACGTCTTAATATCTCTTCTTTTATAACTTCATAGTCGTTCATTAATTGCTCCTGCTCGGATTCATCGTAGGTATAAAAATATTTAATTTCATTTAGTACATGATCATCATTAAAATGATACTCTACATAAGCATTGCTGATATTAAAATGCTCTTCATGCAAATAATCTATATTTTCAATGGATAATTCATCGTCTGTTTTATGGATGAAATCAGGTTTTTTTCCAAGGAAAGCGATAATATCATAATCGGTCATACCAAATGTAATACCGTCAAATTCTTCGTCAGGGTCGATTTGGGTTTTGGGAGTATATGCGGAAATTTTAGCAGTGGTATCGGTGATATTTTCGGTTTGCTTTTCACAAGATGAAAACAACATAACTA
>JAFLUI010000159.1 GCA_022508825.1 Oscillospiraceae bacterium | reverse complement strand
ATGCCGCTGACAGACCGAGGGATATTCATATTTATTACAAACTGCTGGACAAGCCACTTGCAGATAAGCACAGGCTTGATACAGCAAAAACTAAGGAAACCGCTTAACTAAGCGGTTTGAAGGAAATTTGAATTTGTGTGTCCTTATGGCATGTTTAATACAAGCGACCTATATTCCCATATCATCAAAGAAGCTGACAAGCGATCCGCTGAATGTATCGCCGATGTGATACTGAGGAATAAGAGAGCATGAAAAAACCAACAAAAAACCAACAAAGTTACAAAAACCAACTAAAAATTGCTAAAAGGTATAAAAAGGAAAATGGTGCAAATCCTGTAATTACCGAACTTTGCGAGAAATTACACAAGGCTGCAATAAGCTGAAATTATACCTCCGACTCTGGAAGCCGCAGGTTCGAATCCTGTCGGGCGCACCAGCGGGGAAGCCCCGCGGCAAGACCGTCTTTGGATATCAAAGACGGTCTTTATTTTGCTGCTTTTGACGCTCTTGCTAATTTTTATCGTCATCGTATCTGACACACTCCACCCAATTCGGGATAAATGACAGGTCATCCAGAAAGCCGTGAGTCCTGTCCACGGGGATGAAAAATGTTGTGCGGTAGCTTTTCTTTGCATCGGGAAATGCTCCGTATCCGTCGGAAAAGAAAAACAGTCCCTTTAATTTTTTTCCGCTGTTGTTCCTGCTGAACTGATCGGCGTAATCAAACACGCAGTGGAAATCCGTACCTCCCCAGCCGTTGTCGGTATATTTGCTATAGTTTTTGATAAGCTCCTCGGCGTCCTTCCTGTTTCTGATAACGGCGCTGCCTATGATCTGGGTATCAAATGTAACGGCGTGGATATTGACATTGCTGCGGATATCCATCTCCTCAAAAAGTGAATAGACCTGTCTTAAAAAGTTTACCGCAACATCCCCGGAGCAGGAGCCTGAAATGTCGATGGCTATGATTATATCCGAAGGGACCGCATTTTCCTTTACTTCATTGAATTCCACAAGGGCAATGTCCCCGTACATTTCAAAGCCTGCGCTGTAGAGCATCATGTCGATGGTCTCGGGATCCTCAGCCACTATTTCCTGACGTGCGAAGCGGCGGATATATTCCTTGTAGGAAAAGCGGCTGAACCTGTCAGGCTTTTTTACCTCAAGGAACATATTTCCGTGCTGAGAGCCGTACCCCTGACCCTGGGCAGCCGCCTTTGCCTGGACAAACATATTTTTCCAGAGCTCCTCGCCTGTGCCCATCTGAACAGACACTTCGATCACAGGATCTCCGTTATCTCTGCCATCCTGACCCTCGCCGCCCTGACCTTTGCCGTTCTGACCTTCGCCGTCCTGACCCCCGCCGCTCTGACCGGGGTCATTTTTCTTTTTCTTTTCGTCCTTTTTATACCACAGCTTATGATCGTCCCACTTGTGCTTTTTCGTGACATTGAAGACCTTATTGAGAAGGGGGGCGTTATCCCGTATGCCTTTGAAGATATCGTTTGTGGATGTGCTTCCGCAGACGTTTGTCAGCTCATGTAAAAAAGAGTCGGGCACATTCATTCTTTCTGCGCCTGCATTATGCATCATAATAAGCACGGCAAGATCGGCGGCGGCATTGAAAACGGGATCCTCCTCCGAGATCATGGATGGGTGGAGCAGAAGACAGTGCAGGACACAGTGAATGAGAGCATTCACTGTTTTTTCTTTGTTCCGTCTGAACTGCTCCATGACCCATTTGGGATTGTAATAAAGCTTTTTGTAGTCTGCGCAGACAGATGCTGTCTCATCTGTGGGCTCAGTCTTCAGGGAAAAGATAGGATTTTTCAGAAAGGAAAATTCATTTGCGCCGCTTCTCATGGAAAACCTGATTATCTCCTCCGACAGCTCCAGCTCTTCCTTGCTGAAGGGCAGTTCTTTTTTCATTTTATGCTCCCTCCCGTTTATTTGCAGGCATAGTCTTTAATTTTGCCCGGATGGTCTTTTCTGCAGTGGCGATGTCGTTCAGATACTTGCTGAAACGGTCATTTTTTGAGGCGATGGCTGCCTTGACCACTCTTGCATCCGAAAGCATCTTACTCATAAGTATCTCCATTTCGGAGTTGTTCCCGAAGGTCTTTTCAATGAAATCGGTGGCATTGCCCAGCATCATGCAGGAGCTTTCAAAGTTTGTTTCCGCAGCGCCTGCGATATATCTTTTAAGACACTCTATAAGCATGAAGCGGACATTCATTGTGCTCTTTGCAAGCTTTTTGGATACGGCGGCAGATGCCTTTCCGTTTACTATGCTTTCTATCTCCTCGCTGCTGATAGTCTTTGTCACCATGATATAATAGTCGTAAAACTCTCTTGCGATGTCCTCTGCGCCGATAAACTGGTTTATCAGGCAGGCGTTAACTTCAAATCCGTGCTTCTCATAGGAGTCAAGGGTGATGGAAAGCTCCTCCCAGCCTCTCGGGGTGACGATGGCGGTGCTGTCCTGATCGAAATAGTAAAGCTTGCTTTCGTCATTGGAGATATACGCCTTGACTGCGGGGTTGAGCATCTTTCTGTCTGCATAGGCAAGCCATGCTTTTGTGTCTGGGACAACGTTGATGATCCGGATCCTGTCCTTTGTTACGGCGTCAAATTCCTTTACGCTCTTGTTGTACTCGGGAGGATTTCCTGCGGCAACAAGTATCCAGCCGTCGGGGAGCTGACTCTGACCAAGGGTCTTGTTCTGGAAAAGCTGGAGCATGGGTGCAGACAGGGTCTCGGAGATGCAGTTCACCTCGTCGATGAACAGGATGCCGTTTGACTTGCCGCTTTTTTCGATCTCGTCCCTGACGGATGCGATGATCTCACTGGCGGTGTATTCGGTAGTGAGCATATCCTCTCCCTTATAGGTGTGGGTTGTTATTTTCGGGAGTCCCAGAGCGCTCTGTCTTGTGTGGTGAGTGATAGAATAGGAAACATATCCTATGTCCATCTTTTCGGACACCTGCTTCGGGACATCGGTCTTTCCTATGCCTGCAGGTCCCATAAGCATAACAGGTCTCTGGCGGTTTACGGGGATGATGTATTCTCCGTTTTTGTCCTTTTCAAAATATGTCCTGCAGATGTTTTCCAGCTGGCTTTCCGCCTCTGCAATGGTAACGGAAAAAGCTCCTGCACTGATTGTTTTGTTGATAGTATCATTCATAGATGATCGTCCTTTCGTTTTATTTTAATGTAATACCGCACAAGTATCATGCGGTGTTTCATTAATGTCATTATACACCGAAAAAAATTTTGTTTTTCAACAAATTTGTAGAAATCTGAAATTTTTTCCGGTGTATAATAGGACACATAAACAAAGAGAAAGGATGTGCCTTTATGAGCATCAACGAAACTATACCTATTATAAATCCTCAGAGCAATTACATTCTGACCGATAATATATCCTTTGAGGAGATATATCCTGCAGTATACTGCAGAAAGCGCTTCAATAATCTTACCGATCTTCTTATGAAGATAGAAAAAATAGACGCGGGCGATTTTTCGGATATGATCTCAAACCGTTATTTTATCTTTGCAAGACAGATAAACGATGCAAGGCTTGCGGCTATGGCTATATTTTTCAAGCTCCAGGAAAAGGGCATTGATTACGGAAGGAGCATACTGCTTGAGGACGAAAGCGAATGCAGCTTCGGCAGCACTCCTATGTCGGGAAGTCCGTTCCAGACAATGAACATCAATCTGCAGGAGGGAACAATATCTGCAGATACGGACAATGCAGTGATGATAATTACCGATAACGGTGTATTTGATTGGGACGAAGAAAGAGACGGTATGTGCGATGAGAGGCTTAAGTTCTTTGTGTTCTGCAGCCAGTCGGCAGGGATAAAGGAGATATCCGAGGTGTCAGCCCGCATGAGCATAAGCTGTCTTAACATTATAATAGAGGATGACTCCACCGAGGATATCTGCGCTATTATAAATGATATCTTCGATCAGAACGATTACGACACCTGTCTTGTTGAAAAAGAGATACGGATGCTCTCGGAGTATATCCCAAACGATAATGAATACTCTGCCATACAGATATGCAGAAAGCTGATAAGCGATCATCTGATGGAGGATCCGGATGACAGAACTCTGAGAAAGAAGCCCTTCACTGACATGATAAAGGCGCTTAAGGAAAAAAGAAGATGCGAAAGAATCCACAAGCCTGTTTTATGTGCCGATCAGGAGTTGGTGGGTCTTGATAAGGAAATGTCAGCAATAGACGGCGTAGTCAGGATGCTGACAATGGCAAAGTGGCGCAGGGAGCTTAACGAGGACACAAGGTTCCAAGGCTTCAACATGATTTTCGCAGGCCCTCCTGGTACCGCAAAGACCACCATTGCCAGACGGTTCGCGCACGATCTTGAGCGTCTCGGGTTCATAAACAGCGCAGATCATTTCAAGGAATGTGTAAAGTCGGATATCGTAGGACAGTATGTGGGGCAGACCGCCAAGAGGGTGGACGAATTGTTCTCGGTAATGGCTGCACAGGGGGGAGGGGTCATTTTCTTTGATGAGATATACACCCTTTCCGAGCATGATTCCTCCAGCTATGACAAGGAAGCTGTCACCTGTATCACTCAGAACATGGAAAACTACCGTGACAGGATATTTTGCATCTTTGCGGGATACGAGGATAAAATGAGCGGGTTCATCGAATCAAATCCGGGTCTCAGCTCAAGAATACACAAGACCGTAAGATTCAATGAGTACGACAACGACACTCTCTGCAGCATTTTCAGAAGCATTGTAAAGGGCGACAGCTGCACCCTCGCAGAGGACTGCGACGACATCCTTAAGGAGCATTTTACAAAGCTCAAAAAGCTGAGAGGGGAGCGGTTCGGCAACGGACGTGAAGCAAGAAACCTCTATTCAAACGCTCTGCAGCAGCTTGCAATGCGCATAGTGGACGGAAAGCGTCCCTCAAAGAAAAAGCTTTCCACTCTCACAAGAGAGGATATCTCAGCCGCTTCGGAGGAGATCCTTTCCTCAGAGCTTGAAAGGGACGAGATCGCCTCTGTCCGCAGGATAGGATTTTGAACGAAAGGAGCTTTGCCATGTCATATGAGATGTGCGAATACTACATAAAAAACGGCGCACCCGGGCTTTATTATAATTATCATACCGATGCGCTGATAAGATACGCCGTTTCGGGAAGCGACACAGGGATATTTGAGATCCTCGCCCGGAATTACTTTTCAAAGCAGGGCAGTTGGTACCTTTTTGATCTCAGAAATATGACAGCCGTATCATTTATATTATTCAGAAGAGGCAGATACGATATGATCGACATTTTAATG
>JAFLUI010000158.1 GCA_022508825.1 Oscillospiraceae bacterium | reverse complement strand
AAGCGAACAACATCACCTGCACGGAAAGGCATAACAGTATCATTTTCAAGAAGCAGTTTGCCGCATCCCTGAACGGCATACCAGATCTGTTCGGAAGCCTCATGGGTATGTCTTGGCTGACTTGCTCCCGCTTCAAGATGTACTTCGGTGATCGTAACTCTGGTACTTTCTGAATTATCGGGATTCAATAACTGTCTTGATACAACTCCGGGATTTGATAATTCTTTGATATCGGTCGATCTTATAAATTCCATAGCAGATCTCCTGAATAAAAATAATTTCCGATTTACATTATACTACAATAAAAAAGATAAGTCAAATAGGAGGAGCTTCTTTCCCTAACCGGATCAGTAAGACGGCTTTTGAACAGCCATTTGTTCACGATCCGCAGATTGACTTTTTCAGCATTTTGTGGTATGATTTTTTTGTCGGGCAAGCTGCTCGATAAATCAAAATTTTGAGGGGATGCACCATGACTACGTTAGGAGAATATTTTGGATTAACGGAATATTCTGATGAATTTATTAGAAAAATAATCGATTATAGAATGCATATCTATAAGAACAGAGAATTGTGGGAGTACTATACCTATGATGAGATTGCCGAAAAGGAAAATTGTAATGTTGATGATGTAAGAATAATACTTACTACAACAGCAATAATATGGAATCACTAACAGGCAAATTCCTGATTTGGTCAAGGTACGGAGATAATGGTATGAGAAAGCTAATTGAAAAATACGGATCAGTTAATTGCATAATAGTTATAATATGCAGTATCGCATTAGTTATCAATTCAGTGATTGTTGAAAAGAGCAGCTTATATGAAATTTCAGATGATCTTACCATTGCATATATCTTAAATTTCCTTGCCGGATGTCAGGGAATATTGGGGAAATGGGGAAGTATGTCGTTTGAAAAAACAATTTTACACGGACAAATATGGAGATGCTTCACTCATATATATTTGCACGCAGGTTTGATACATATGGTAATGAATATGCTTGCACTTTTGACTGCCGGCAAATATGTGGAAAAGAAATACGGGAGTATATGGTATGTATTGTTCTTTCATGCAGCAGCTATAATTGATGCTGTTATTACTGCATTGATATTCCCGGGTGAATCAGTAGGAGCTTCAGCAGGAATATTTGCTGTAATTGGAATATTAGTTATTCTTATATTTAAGAAGCAGATCTCAATTAAAAAAACTGAAATATTATATCTGACCGCATTTTTTGTTTTATCATTAATGCTTGGTGCAGAAAGTCTGGTAATACATTTATTGGCGTTAGCTATTGGACTGGTGGTTGGATCATTAATGAAGAAAGCAAGTTAAATTGAAATTCAGCAAATCAAATTCATGGAAATATTTTTTATTGATTTTGGAAAAAGTTTGTGTTATAATTAGAACGATATGTATTTATCCAGAACAAGGAGGAACCCACTTTGCCAAGAAAAAGCAAGAAACCGGAAAAGAAAACCACGTCGTCCATACCAAACGCCTATATCGCAGGAAGCGGTATCGTTGCCGAGGAGCAGATAACAGATACTCTTGAAAAGAACTATATGCCCTACGCAATGAGCGTCATCGTGTCCCGCGCCCTGCCTGAAATAGACGGCTTCAAGCCCTCCCACAGAAAGCTTCTTTATACCATGTACAAAATGGGACTGCTCACGGGACCCAAAACAAAGTCCGCCAACATTGTAGGACAGACCATGAAGCTTAATCCCCACGGAGACGCTGCCATTTACGAGACTATGGTGCGTCTTGCCAGAGGAAACGAAGCCCTGCTCCACCCCTATGTGGACAGCAAGGGCAATTTCGGAAAAGCTTACTCCCGCGACATGGCGTTTGCTGCTTCCCGTTACACCGAAGCTAAGCTTGACCCCATATGCAATGAGCTTTTCAGGGACATCGACAAGGACACCGTGGATTTTGTCCCCAACTACGATAACGAGACCGTGGAGCCTACCCTGCTCCCTGCTACATTCCCCTCCGTGCTTGTAAATTCAAATGTGGGAATCGCAGTATCCATGGCAAGCGCAGTCTGCTCCTTCAACTTAGAGGAAATATGCGAGACCACCATCGCCCTTATCAGAAATCCCGATCATAACATCCTTTCCACATTAAAGGGACCCGATTTTTCAGGCGGCGGATTTATGCTCTACGACGAGGACGAGCTTGAAAAAATCTACCGCACAGGACGGGGCTCCGTAAAGGTACGCTCACGCTATCAGTTTGACAAGGAGTCCGGCTGTATCGAGATCACCCAGATACCTCCCACAACAACAGTGGAAGCCATCATGGACAAAATAATCGAGCTTATCAAGGCGGGAAAGATACGCGAAATTTCCTATATCCGCGACGAGACCGACCTCAACGGTCTGAAGCTCGCAATAGACATAAAGCGGGGAGTTGACCCTGACAAGCTGATGAAAAAGCTGTTCAAAATGACTCCCCTGCAGGACAACTACTCCTGCAATTTCAACATACTTATAGCCGGCTCTCCAAAGGTAATGGGAGTGTATGAGATCCTGGACGAATGGATAGCCTTCCGCAGGGAGTGCATAAAGCGCAGGACATATTTTGAGCTGAACAAGAAAAAAGAGCGTCTCCATCTTCTCAAGGGTCTGCAGAAAATTCTTCTTGACATTGACAAGGCAGTAAAGATCGTCCGCGAGACCGAGGAAGAATCGGAGGTAGTCCCCAACCTTATGATAGGCTTCGGGATAGACGAAACTCAGGCGGAGTATGTTGCGGAAATAAAGCTCCGTCACCTCAATAAGGAGTATATCCTTAAAAGAACTGCCGACATCGAAAGTCTGGAAAAGGACATCAAGGAAATGGAGGATATTCTGAACAGCGACAAAAAAATAAACGGCATCATCATAGACGAGCTTAAAGACGTCATTGCAAAATACAAGCAGCCCCGCAGAACGATGTTCTGCTACACCGGCGACGATGAGGAAGAGGAGATAGAGGACGATACTCCCGATTATCCCGTGACCCTCTTTATGACAAACAGCGGATACTTCAAGAAGATCACCGCCCAGTCCCTGAGAATGGCGTCCGACCAGAAGCTTAAGGACGGCGATATAGTGACATTCTCTGAGGAGGCTACAAATAAGTCCGAGCTTCTTTTCTTCACCGACAAGTGTCAGGTGTACAAGACCAGAGCAAGCGAATTCAAGGATACAAAGGCGTCCGAGCTGGGAGACTTCATCCCCGTCAAGCTTGGCTTTGACGAGGAGGAAAACGTCATTTCCGCAGTTGTCACCACCGATTACAGCGGATATCTCATAATGATATTTGAAAACGGAAAGGCGGCAAAAGTACCCCTTAACGCATACGAGACCAAGACCAACAGAAAGAAGCTGACGGGTGCGTATTCCTCAAAATCAAAGCTTATCAAGATGTTCGTTGTGAATGAAAATACCAACATTCTTGTACGCTCTACTGGTGGCAGAGCCATAGTGTTCAATACGGGAATGATACTTCCAAAGGCAGCAAGGGACACCATCGGCGTACAGGTCATGACCCTTAAAAAAGCGGACGTGGACAACGCATATATCGTCACCGAAGAAATGGCGGAGAACGTTGAGAAGTATATCGTGAAAAATATCCCCGCCGCAGGAAGTCTTGCAAAGGATCTTATTGACCCGGATCAGCTTAAACTGATGTGATCGCTTTCAGACACAGAAAATCCGCATAATTTTCTTACAAAATTCCTTGACAAAATGACAGAATCGTGGTAATATTATTTTGTCAAATCAATACGGGGAGCTGTTTAAGACGGCTGAGAGGGGGCAGTTTATGCTCCGACCCAAAACCTGCTGAAAGCAGGCTACCTGATTCGGATAATGCCGGCGTAGGGAATTGTTATTGCAGTAAAAACAATCAGCCTGTGCGTCCTTTCGTACAGGCTTTTTATTGGAGGGACTTTCTATGAGAGAATACAAAACGCAGATGGAAGCTGCTAAAAAAGGCATCATCACCCCCGAAATGAAAACCGTTGCGGAAAAGGAATACACCGACCCCGAAAAAATTCGCGAGCTTACCGCTCTGGGACAGATAACCATTCCCGCAAATGTGAATCACAAGTCACTTTCCGCAGAGGGCATAGGCAAGGGACTCCGCACAAAGATAAACGTAAACATCGGTATTTCCGGGGACTGCAAAAATTACGATGTGGAAATGGAAAAGGTAAAGCTCTCACTGAAATTCGGTGCGGAGGCTATCATGGATCTGTCCAATTACGGCAAGACCAATACATTCAGAAAGCAGCTTATTGAGATGTCCCCTGCTATGATAGGAACAGTCCCCATGTACGATGCTATCGGATATCTGGAAAAGGATCTGCTTGAGATCACCGCCCAGGATTTTCTCAAAGTAGTCCGCGCTCACGCCGAGGAGGGTGTGGATTTCATGACTATCCATGCCGGAATAAACCGTCGTGCAGTGGAAGCCTTCAAGCGCGACAAGCGTAAAATGAACATCGTTTCCCGCGGCGGCTCCCTGCTGTTTGCATGGATGGAAATGACGGGCAATGAAAATCCCTTTTATGAGTATTACGACGACGTTCTTGAAATACTCCGTGAGTTTGACGTTACCATCAGCCTTGGAGACGCCCTGCGTCCCGGCTGTATAGACGACAGCACCGACGGCGGTCAGATCGCCGAGCTTATTGAGCTTGGAGCGCTGACCGAACGTGCATGGGCAAAGGACGTTCAGGTCATGGTAGAGGGTCCGGGACACATGGCAATGAACGAAATTGCCGCAAATATGCAGCTCCAGAAGCGCATCTGCCACGGTGCACCTTTCTATGTCCTTGGACCTCTTGTTACAGACATCTTCCCCGGATACGACCACATTACATCTGCCATCGGCGGAGCTATCGCAGCAGCAAGCGGAGCGGATTTCCTCTGCTATGTTACTCCTGCGGAGCATCTCCGTCTGCCTGATCTGGCTGACGTCAAGGAGGGCATCATCGCTTCAAGGATAGCTGCTCACGCTGCGGACATTGCAAAGGGAGTCCCCCATGCAAGAGACCTTGACAATCAGATGGCAGAAGCCCGTCACAAGCTTGAATGGGAGGATATGTTCAAGGTGGCTGTCGACCCTGACAAGGCAAGGGAGTATTTTGAAAGCACTCCCCCTGCTGACAGGCACACCTGTTCAATGTGTGGAAAGATGTGCGCTGTCCGCACCACCAACATGATCTTAGAGGGCAAAAAAGTGGAGTTCTGCTCCGAAAAATAAGCAAGGCGAAGCCCCCGGCAAAGTTCAGTCACAAAATTTTACCGATGTTTTCACGCAGTGAAAACTCGGAAACAAACGCTTTGCGTTTGTTTTGCCCCCATATCAAGGGGGCGGGATAATGATATAATACCATACTGAATATTTCTGCGCAATTCAAATGCGTATTGAAATATACGTCTGCGGGGGAGCGCCCGTGGGACGAAAAATTCTGCGAGGGAACCCGTGTTTCGGGGTGAGAGGAAGCTTCTGAGCTTCGACCG
>JAFLUI010000157.1 GCA_022508825.1 Oscillospiraceae bacterium | reverse complement strand
CAGAAAACTATGCGGCGTGTAACTCCTGTAATATTTGCAAAACCGCCGATGCCCGAATAGGTATCACCGAGACAGTGAGAATTGACATTGCCCATAGCGTCAACTTCAACAGCACCCATAAAACAGATGTCCAATCCGCCACCGTCATAGAAATCAAATTGTGTTGCCATGTCACAAACCATGTCCGAACCTACCGTTGCTCCAAAAGATGCCCCCGGAGCAGGCAAACCGCCGAAACCGCCTGCTTCTACCGTCATTGTCAGATCCTGAAGTATTCCCATGCGTGACGCATATGAGCCTACCTTTTCAGGAATACCAATACCAATGTTGATAATGTCCCCCTTGCGAAGCTCATGGGCTGCTCGTTCACCGATAATGTCTGCTGCTGTTGACGCTGTACTTTTGGACAGCTTATCAGGTGCACGAAGCTTGCTCATCCAGTAGTCCATATGGCGGGGATGAACATGGATATCTCCCGAAAGGATAGGACTTGTCCTGTATCGTTCGGGAACTTCATCGCAGACAACTACTGCATCAACAAGCGCACCCGGAATAATAACATTACGAGGGCGGGTATATGTATTGCTGACCTGTTCCACCTGAACGATAACCTTTCCTCCGTTAGCCCGCACAGCTTGCGCAAGAGAAAGTGCGTCTACCGTAACAGGTTCGTTCTCAAATGAGATATTTCCGTTGCCGTCTACTGTTGTTCCACGGATAAAAGCAATATTGAATTTGGGGACTTTGTAGGAAAGGTACTCCTCTCCGTCAATTTCCAGAAGGCGCACCATTTCCTCTTTGGAACGTTCATTCAAGCCCGGACCATCAAGTCTGGGATCCACAAAAATGTTAAGTCCTACCTTGCTGATATAACGATTATGCTTTGCTGCCGCTGCCCGTGTTATATGGGACATAACGCCAAGGGGCATACAGTAGCATTCAATTGCATTATCTTTTGTAAGGCGCATTACTCCCGGCATACTTTTCAGATGTCCGGTGATGACTTTAGTTACTGCTCCTGCCACGACCGGCTGGTCGCCTAATTCTTTTTCGTCCCAGCCGCCGAATCCTGCACCGGAAAAATAAGTCAGATTTTTAGGGTGTCCTGTTTCACGAAAATGCTCTGCCAAAGCAGTATGCAGTGCAAATGGATTTGCTATTGCTAAAAATGAGTTGATACCTATAACATCACCGTCTTTTATAAGGTTCATTGCTTCACGGGCAGTCATTATCTGATACATAATAAGCTCCTTTATGTTTATTTAATTTATTATAGTTATTACGATATTAGGAATTTAATTCTGCGATAAACCAGGAATTTTTCACTAATCCTTTACATAGAACATCAGCGTCATTTTATCGTTTATCACCTTTGTTTGCCCTGTTTGATAGTATCCCATTTTTTCATACAAATGGCAATTTGCTTTTTCTTGTAATATGGTGTCTAATTCCCAATGAGAAGCACCGTGAATTTTCTCTGCTTCAATAATTGTATTTTGTGCGATCCCTCTATTTCGATAGTGAGGCATAACAAAAATGGGAGATATTTTTTTGGCTTTGTCACCCTCTTTTTTATCAACAACTCTAATCGCACCTACAATATCATTATCCACTTGAATATAATAGTAGTATGTAAATGGTTGTTCCAATCTCATTATGATTTTATCAATTGGTTCTGTTGCAGGACTAGTTTCTGTATCTTGATATTTATTATATAACTCCATAAATGCCTCAACTTGCATTTCCCATAAATGCTTGGCGTCTTCAACGCCCACTCTAACCAACTTTAAATTCATTACCTCTCCTCCACAAATTCCGATTTATCGGGCAGTTAACCGACAAAAAAATCATACCACAAAACGCCAAAAAAGTCAACCATTGTGAACAATCGGATAAAAAGCATTGAAAAAAAATAAGATTGTGTGATATAATATTTACATTATAACCCATAAACCCAAACCATATCAGGAGGAATTGCGAATATGAGCTTTTTACAGTTAGCAAAAGATCAGAGGTATTCTGTCAGAAAATTCAAAGCACAGGCAGTTGAAAAAGAAAAACTGGATATGATTTTAGAAGCTGGTCGTATTGCGCCCACAGCCTGCAATTATCAGCCGCAGCGTATTCTTGTCATTGAAAATGAAACCGCTATGGAAAAGCTGAAGCAATGTACTTCATGTCACTTTGATGCCCCAATTGCTCTGATGATCTGCTATGATAAGACCACCTGCTGGAAGAACAAAACCAACAGAACAATTGGCGGAGATGTTGATGCAAGCATAATCACAACACATATGATGCTCGCAGTTGCCGAGCTTGGACTCGGCACAACATGGGTCGGAGCTTTTGACCATCAAAAGGCGCGGGAACTGTTTGATATTCCTGATTATCTTGTGCCTGTTGCTCTGCTGCCAATTGGCTATCCTGCTGATGATGTTGAACCGCACCCGTGGCATTTTAAACGGTTTGATATGGATCACACCGTTTTCTACAACACCTTTGACGGAATAACCGAGGGCGAAGCCCATTGAGCGGAGGAGGTAATAACATGAAAGCAATAGCTATAAACGGCAGTCCCAGAAAAAACTGGAATACGGATATGCTGCTTCAGCAGGCATTAAATGGCGCAGCAGACGCAGGCGCAGAAACGGAAATGATACAGCTTTCCGAACTCACATTTTCCGGCTGCCGGAGCTGTTTCGCCTGCAAGATCAACGGAGCGGAAACCGGACGTTGTATGTGGAAAGACGATCTGCAGCCTGTGTTTGATAAAATACTTTCAGCCGATGCCGTATTCATGGGTTCGCCGATCTATCTCGGCAATGTTTCGGGAATGATGTACTGTCTTATGGAACGGCTTGTATTTTCGCTTTTAAGCTATGATGATTACAGCAAAAAGCTTTTTCATGGCAATATAAGCTCCTGCTTTTTCTTTACAATGAACGCGCCGAAAGTCTTTGCAAAAACAGCATATCGGGGAATGATGAAACAATACGTTGGTGCTATGGAACGGCTCGGCAGCAGTGAATATTATGCCGCCTGCGACACTTTGCAGTTTGATGATTATTCCAGATATGCAGCGGGAAGCTTCAATGAAGCGCATAAGCACAAAATGCGGGAGGAGCAATTTCCCAAAGATCTGAAAACCGCATATGACATCGGTTTCAGATTAATATCATCCAGAGTACAGCAGACGGATAATAGTGTTTGAATGACTGGCATAATTGATGTCCCAGTGGAACATGGTGAAAATTGGATATTAAATACCCGCTGTTATATCAAAATCAGCAATCCCAAATACATTACAGCTCCTGCAATATTTCCTTTCGCAGGCAGCTTTGTCGGCGCTAATACGATCATTGCAGCAAGCGTATTGAATACACAAGCCCACACAGGCAGACTTGTATTCCCCGATACGATCATCACAAACAGCGTTATCATAAACGCAGCCAGACCCAGATATCCTACAACCATTGTAGCAATCGTTTTTATTTGCATTTCCAGAACAGCTTCCCGAACAGCATTTGTCCGTCCAAGCCGTATGTATATCCATTCAACCACACCGCAGAAAACGTGGTGTGTTACTATCGGTATCAGAAATATGACCGATGAAATATACATTATTGTGGAAGCAGTTTTTGAAAAATCGCTTATCCAATCGGATAATGCAAAATATCCGAAGCTGAACATCGTAATTGCAAACGTACCGAGCAGCATTGACGCTAACGGAAACGACAGCGGCATATCCTTAAACATATCCGCCATTTTGTCGGGGTCTGTTATTGCTTTAAGATCAAGCCGACCGCTTTTTGAATATGAAAGCAGGCAATCAGATACTCCGCATATTATGTGCCCGATCAGCGCTAAAAGCATTGCGATTTTCATCATAACTCTTGTTTCCTTCCGTTGAAAAAACGTAATAAGATTTTAGCATATTCCGCAGGGTGTTCATGTAAGTATTGACCATGCCCCATTCCGTCAAATACCTTTTCCTCCATTTGCGGAAGATAATTCTTCAGAATCGCCGCACTTTTCCTGGGATACGATTCTCCTGATCCCCGCAGAAACAACACCGGATCCTTATAATTACTCAACCCTGTCGGAATATCATATTTATAAACAAACTCACAGGCATTTATGATCGTTTCGGACGAAACATCCTGATACAGAATTTCAATCACACTGTTATTGCCCTTCCCCATTACACTGTCTAACAAAAACTGCGGTATCTTTTTTCCTTGCTGTATTCTTTTTATAGCCTTGCTGAAACAGATCTCAAAAGGCTTTGTTTTAATGCCCATCCTGACCGTAAACGCAGCGTCCAAAACGGTTTTATCTGCGGAAATATTTCCTCTCCCGATAAGCTCAACAGCCATTGTCGCACCCATTGAAAATCCGCACAATCCATATATATTACCGTCCAGATTCTCATTTATGTATTTTTCAATATCATCACAGCAATCTTTCAGGCTTATCAGATCACCTTTTATGTTATCACTATGCCCATCGACCTCTGCAAGCACGACATAGTAGTTTTCAAAGTATTTTAGTATCGGCTCATAACATAATAAAGCTGTCGATGCCATGCCGTGTATAAATACTAATGCTTTATCCTGTTTTTTACCATAGGTAAGATAATTCATATTTCCACTCCAAATTGACAGACAGATGGTATTTGAAGAAACCAATATTCCTCTTTTAAATTATTTTTCATATTTTATCAGCAGCACATCTTTCCCAAGCTTTATATAGGAAACCTTTTTGAAACCGACTTGCTGTCCCATATCGGAATATTCTTTTTCCTCAAATTTCTTAAATCCGTTTTTCGTGTAGAACATTTTATCCAAGCCATCTTTTGAGACAACTGCGTTGCAGAACACACCGTTGTCCTTCAGGACTCTGTAAATTTCCTGCATCCCCTGCATTGTATCGTTCCAGAAATAGATCGTGTTCATTGTGGTCACTATGTCGAAATAATTATCTTCAAATTGCAGATCACAGCAATCTCCTACGGAGAGGTGAATATCACCATTTTCAATACCCGCTTTATTCTTTTCGGACGCCGCCTTCACCATGTCTTCCGAAATGTCAATACCGTAAAGGTCGCATTTCGCTTTTTTATAGATCAGGCTCTCCAGATAGCCATTGCCAAAGCCAATATCAAGAACCTTCTTATCCTCCGAAAGTTCGATATTATTTATAATTCCTCTATACATGAATCCGTTTACCCGATTCATAGCCCAAGTCATAATTTTTCCGACCGCTCCCCTTGGATTTCCGCACTGAGAAGCCAGATAATCTGAAAATCTGCTCATATTCTAACCCCTTATTTCTTTGTAATAACAGCAATTGCACAAGGCATCTGACCTTCCACAATGTTGATCTCAGCATCATATCCGCCTTTTTCAAAAAAGTCCTTGTAGCTCTCCCTGTTAAACTGATTTGTAAAATGCGCCCCACAAAAATCGAATATTTTGACCAAAAATTCGCTGCCGGATATTCCTGCATTGATGTATGTCGGTATGATGACTTTTCCGCCCGGCTTGCAGATCCGAAGCAGTTCATCGACAGCCTTATACGGCTCGTCCAACAGATGGATCACATTTCCTGCAATCACCTTATCAAAGCAGTTGTCCTTACTTCTGATCGACATGATATTGGCTTTTCTGAAAGTGATATTAGTACACTCCC
>JAFLUI010000156.1 GCA_022508825.1 Oscillospiraceae bacterium | reverse complement strand
TGTATCCGCCAAGCTTCAGGTTGGAGAACTCCTGCTCGCCGATAGCCCATTCGCTGAGGTCAAATGTCTTGCCTGTGAAGCCGAACTCGCCGATGATATCCTGTCTTGCGGCAATTCCGTAATAGGAGTCAAGACGGTTATAGTAGCCAAGTCCGTAATATGCCATGCCGTCCGGAGAATTAAGTACGGTGGCGTCCTTGATAAGCTGGATCATCTCTGACCATGTCCAGTTCTGGGTAGGAACATTAAGGTTAAGGGTCTCCAACACGTTGCGGTCGATAAACATTGCACCCGGGAAGAACTTTACGGGAACGCTGTACCGCATACCGCCCTCCAAATGGTATGTGCCGAGTCCTGCGGCGTTTACGGTGTCAGCCAGACCCTTTGTCTCTTCATCGCTGTTCCAGTATGCGGAAATGTCCGCCAGAAGCATATTGGACAGTGCATAGTCACAGTCGGAGTGCATGATGATATCCGGCGCCTGACTGTTGCTCACCAGAGTACCGAGGGTGGTGTTGTAGTTAGCCACATTCTCATACTGTACATTGACTGTGATATTGGGGTAGATCTGCATAAAGCGGTCAGCAAGGAGCTTGACTGTCTCGTCCTGATCGAAATGGAAATAGGTCAGTGTGATGTTCTCCTCTGTCATGTCCTTGTACTTTTTGTACTCATGTGTGCTTCCGTCAACTGTAATAAGGTCGTAGTCGTTGGTGACCTCTGTAGCTCCGACATAATTCTTGGAGCCGCCCGAGCCTCCTGCTCCGCCGGAACCGCCGGAATTACATCCGGAAAGCATACCGGCTGCAACACAAAGCGCAAGGGGAAGTGCGATTATCTTTTTTCTCATAATATCCTCCCATATTAAATTATATTTTGACAGACAGTACCGTCTGTTCAATGACTTTTCTGAACCGGTCACCTGTGGATTTTTACTCACCGGTGATTCCGGCTCTGTCGATGCTCTCCACAAAGTGTCTTTGCAGAACAAAGTAGAGTATCGTCAGCGGCAGGATGCTGAGCAGTGTGCCTGCCATGTTGATGGACTCGTTAAGATTTGTGGCAGCGTTTGTTGCGGTCTGCTGATAGCTTGAATAGTTTGCAGCAAAGTTGTCAAGCTGGATGACCAGAGTAGTCCAGTCTGATGCGCCGTAAACGCCGTGTACATAAAGCTCTGTCAGATAGGACTCGTTCCAGTACCACACAAAGGAGAACAGCGCAACTGTAATGAATGCAGGTGCCGCACTGGGGAGAGCCACCTTGAAGAAGGACTTGAAGTATCCCGCACCATCTATCCTTGAAGCCTCTATCAGCACCTTTGGTATCTGACGGAAGAACTGCCAGAATATCAGGATAAATATAGGTGCGTTGAAGCCCTGTCCGAACAGTGCCGGAAGAATGAATGCCCATATGGTGTTCAGTATGCCCAGGTTTGAATAGAGCACATAGGTGGGGATCATGGTGATCTGGCTGGGAAGCACAAAGCTCAGGATGATGACAGCCATAACTATCTTCTTGCCGGGGAAGTCAAACCTTGCCAGAGCGTACCCCGTCACTGAGCAGGATATGAGGTTGCATACGGTGGGCACGCCTGCCAGAACAACGCTCTGCCACAGAGCTGTCCAGAAGTTCATGCTGGTTGCAGCCTGCTTGAAGTTGGAAAGGTTGAAGGAGCTTGGCAGCCATCTGATAGAGGAGTCCAGCAGGTCATCCAGACTCATAAGGCTGCTGGAGATCATATGCAGGATAGGGTATATGTAGATAAACCCGATGCATATAAGCAGCGCATATACAAGGAGCTGCTTAAGGAAGCCCTCCCTGTCCTTGGTGCCCATCATAAAGCGGCGGACCTTGTCCTTGGTGATATTTTCATACCAGGGCTTATCAGACTTAGTAGTCGTCCCGTTTCGTGGTGTGCGTGGTGATCTTGCCTTTTGCACGCTTGCGCTCGATCTGCTTGGCATTGCGGCGGTTCCTCCTTTCTATCCTCTTCAGGTTCCTTGCCTCTTTCTTTCTTGCCTTCTTGGCTCTCTTTACCATCTTTTCATACTGATCCTTGCGGGTCGCCAGAAGCAGGGCAAAGATACCAACCAGAAGCAGAACTACCACCGAATAGAGCCATGCCATTGCAGATGCGTAGCCGTAGCCCTTTTCCTTGGTTCCCGAGAACATGGAAGCCTGAATAAGCATGATGATAGGATTCTGACTGTTGTTTGAGATAAAAACTATGGTGTATACCGTGTTGAGCAGTATCAGTGATTTCAGATGGGGCAGAGTGATCTTCCAGAAGCACTCCCAGCCCGAGCCGCCGTCGATCTTTGCAGCCTCATACATAGACTTGTCGATCTTCTGCAGACCCGAAAGGAAGATAAGTATCTGCACGCCCGAATACCACAGTGTGGTTATCATGTTGTTGAACACATCCGAGATAGGCTCCGCCAGCATATGGGGCAGTACAGACTCTATCGCAGATGTAATGGACTGCATATCCACCGCAGAGATGCTTCCTGCACCCTCTGCTGTCAGCATTCCCAGGATAGGTCCGCTGACGATTATTACCGGCAGGAAAAATATCAGCCTGAAAAATCCCTTGCCCTTGATCCTCATATTCAGCATCATTGCTATTATAAGCGCGAACACAACAATAATAGGCGTTGAGATTATAGTGGATGTTACATAGTCCACAAGCTGTACCAGAAAATCCGGATCCTGTATCAGTATCTGGGTAAAGTTGCCCTGACCCACAAAGGTGAATATCCTTCCGAGAGGAGTGATACGGATGTTATTGAGTGCATACCAGAATGAGCTTATCAGCGGATACGCCAGAAATACTGCCGCCCCTATGAACCATGGGATCATAAAGATAAGTCCCATCCGTGAATAACGCTTTTCCAGCTTTCCGGACTTCAAGTGCTTCAGGCGCTCCTTAAGAGCTTTCTTCTCCTGTCGTGTAAGTTTTCTTGTCTCTGCCATCATCACTCACCTGCCTTAGCCTGATATGACAGCGCATCCACTGTCAGTCCGTCGGCGCTGAGCTCCGACTCTGTGTAATTTACATATACCCTGACGCCATTATCATAGGTGACTCTTACAAGTCCGTTATCAAGCAGCTCATGACCGATGATGCAGGAGTCTCCCACCTTTTCAGCCAGAGCTCTGAGTGCTGCGTCATACTCTGCAATGGTATCACGGTAGCTGGTGTATTCCAGTGAATAGAGATTTCTGGAGTTGGTGTAGATCAGCTTTGAGGAGTCCTCCGCAGTCACATAGAAGGAGGGGTACATTCCCGACTCTGCCATCTGCAGGAAGTTCTCCGTTTTGTTTGCCTCGAAATTCACATATTCGGAATAGGTGGGGACTATGCCTTTAAGCACCATTGAAAGGAAAGGTATCTCCCTGTCAAGATACAGATAATCGGAGGAGCTGAGAGGCATATCAAGGAATCCGTCTGCACGGCTCCAGAGATAAGCATTGGGAGTCTCCAGAAGCAGACTGCAGCTGCTGTCCGCTCCGCTTACAGCGTCCATGTAAATATCCATTGTGTCCGTCCGGGAGTAGTATGAACCCTTTGAGCTGTAGGAGAACAGCTTTTCGGTAATGCCTGCCAGAGCAAGATTGGGGATACCGTTCTTGTTCAGGTCATCCGTAAACCGCTCTAAATTTCCGCTGCTGCGTCCCGGCATCAGGTAATAGAAGAGGTCATACACGGGAGCACGCACTTCATTTTTGAAGGTCCTCTTGTTCACCATCTTCATTACATTGTAGGTGGTGGCATTGGTAGTGGCGTTTACGGAAAGGGCATCGTTATAAAGATAGATCGTATTGCCCTTCTCTGCCTCACTGCGTATAAATCTTTTAAGAGCACCGTCCCCGCCGATGTGGCTGTCCGCATTGTATGATGTGAAAGGCACATCGTACAGACCGCCTTTCTGCCATCCTCTGTACACCGACAGCACGTTCTGCACTCCAAGACCGCGAAGCTCCTCAAGGATATCCGCAGCTTGATCGGCGGTAGTCATTGTAACAGCGGTAGTTCCCATAAGGAATTCCTCCCGCTCTGTGCCAAGAAAATCAACACGGGTGTTATAGCTCAGATCCCGCTTCTGTATCCTGCCTGTATCCAGCAGATACTGACGGTATGTATTTGCCATGCCTGAGTAATCGGCATCGTCTCCGGACAGCAGACAATAGCGCACCTGCAGGTCGGAGTGGAGCCTATCCTGCTCAACTGCAGGAACTGTACCGGAGTTTGACTGGTTCAGCGGCTGGACGAAAACGTCCCGGAGCAGAAATCTTGCAAAGCAGCGGTTATAGTCCACCATAACTCCGTTGGGTACTACTTCGGTGCTGCACCGCTCATCTCCGGATTCAACAATACCAAGATAGGCAAGTCTGTCGTCAAGATGTGCCATTCCGAAAATGGGAGCCAGCACGGTGTTGGACTCGGTGACCGTCTCATACCGTCCCCAGAGCGTGGATACCGCAGTCTTGTTGGTCATGCCGTCATCGGTACCGTATATAAGACCGGAAAATCCGGTGGAGTAGCGTCCTTCCTTATCGTCAAGGTAAATGAGAGCTCCGTTGCCGTCAGGCACAAGCATATAGCCGTCCTGCTCGTCAAGATAGGTATAGCCTAAAAACGGGAAAAGGCTGACCGTGCTTATGTATGTGCCTTCCTTGTTTTCCTTTATGGACTCCTGGGGGACGCGGACGATAAGCTCATCGTCAATAAGACTGACCTCCACCCCCAGCTCAAACCGGTACTGATCCTCGAAGCTTATCTTTGCGTAGATGCCGTTGTCGGTGTACCATGTAGCAATATTGTTTTTGACGGTGTTCATATCCACCTGATAGGTGTTGAGAGTACCGATGATGGCAGTGATCACGATGCCGCTTTTCATGTACCCTGTCCAGCTTGCATTGTTCTTGCCGTCGTCCTTCTCATCGCTGACGGTGGACTCCAGTACCGCGCCGGTCTCCTTGTTTTCAAGCTTTATGGAGAACTGCGGCTCGTAGTAATAGAGCTTGTAGGTGCTGCTCTCAGCAACAAGGACGTAGTCCTCCTTTGCGTCGACCACCGCTCCTGTGGAGGGTATGGGAGCAGAGTGTACATGATCTCCGCTTACCACTACCGACTGTGTCCCTCCCAGCACCAGAGCGATGATAAGGATGATAACTGCAATTAAGATCACAGCTCCTGCAATTATAAAGGGAAGTATCTTTTTGGACTTCTTAGCTTCCAAGTCTGTACACCCCCTCGCCCACCAGTGCGAAAATAAACTCAAATACCTGAGCCCAGAGCACGTAAATAATGAATATCAGCAGCGCAAGGATAAGCGCTGTAAATGCTGTCAGCAGTATGACCTTCACCGTCTGACCCATGGAGAAGTTGTTGACCTCTTTCAGTCCTATCACCGCTATCACTGCTATCCAGCCATAGGTGAGTATGGACAGCATGGTAGTCAGGAATATCTCGTTGTTGGTCAGTATATGGGACATAATATAAATGATGGGCATAAAAACTATGTAAGGCATAAGGCTGTAGCAGAAAAATGTATATATCTTCTTGACGGTGCCCTCGCCCTCATTGATTGTACACACAAGATATGTGCAGGCAGTGACAGCAACCATCACAGCAAGTATGGCGCCTATGTCACTGAGTATCTCATATCTGCCCTCCATCACGTTCTTCATCAGGAAGCCGCAGGTGTACTTGCTTATAA
>JAFLUI010000155.1 GCA_022508825.1 Oscillospiraceae bacterium | reverse complement strand
ATATTTGTAATACCGGTGCGTTATCATTCCGAAAATGATAATATGTGCGCTGCCACAGATCTGTATGCGGTTTTGTTATAATTTCGATCTTATCCGAAGTGATATTGTAGCTTTTCGGCTCTCTTGTCCACTTCATTTTGTTTACATCTAAAGTCACTCTTTGTACCCCCTGATTTTCGATTTGTTGATCTACTCCCCGATAAACAAGAATTTAACGCTAAAATCCCTTTAAATGTAGCGATTTCTCCATTCGTTCCATAGCAATTCATATATGCCATTTAGTCTGTCAATAATCAGCTCGTTTACTTCGACAACCTTATCCATAAACTGCATACCACGTTCTCCCATAAAGTCAACACAATACATAAGAGTATAAAACAAAAAGGCTTTCTCTTGGACATTGTTTAAGTGCATTTCGCTTAAAATGTAATTTACATAATCTGTATCACATTCCATATTGAGCAAAGCCATTTTAGTTAAAGCAACATATGTCAAGCTGTCACCAATGCCGATCCAATCTATATCAACAATTCCTGATATACGACCATTATGGATAAGCAGATTTTTAGTGCTTATATCATCTAAATATGCAATTGGTTTTATACTTGTAAAATACTCGTTCAACTGTTCTGTTAATTTCCAAAGCTGATCTACTTTTTCAACTTCAAAATAGCCATTTGCGGCAATACGTTTTTTGGCTCGGTTAAGCATATCATCTATGACGGAATACCACGACCATTGCGCTTCAATATTATTTAATTTCAAGGTAGCAACCTGATTTTGAATACGCACTATTTCTTTTGCGATCTCTTCCTTATCATTATCTTTAAGCTGTGAATATACGAGCCCGATATCTTTGCCCTCAAAGTAAGACAAAATCAAGTATTCGTATTCTCCGAATGTCCCTTTTGCAATAATCTTTGGTACAGGTATTTTAATAGATGCTAATTGCTCGAGCCAATGTACTGTATTTTCATAAGCTTTCCATTCCGTACTGCATCGGATAACATACTTTATTTCAGAGCATTCAACAATAAAAACATAATTGCCTTGTCCTACAGCACAACGCTCTATTGATCGTGGGGTTTCTGAAAGGCATTGTGTACACAATTGAGAAATCGTGTTTTCGTTCATTTTACTCTCCTTCAAATACCGATTTATCGGGCAGATACCCTAATAAAAAGATTATACCATATTATAAAAGTGAAGTCAACGCATTTCCAAGAGATCATACAACGATCTGAAACAAGCTCTAAGTTAATTCCTCCTCATTAAGCTTGTTGTATATGGTCTTTCGCATAGTTATATAACAGGCAAGACCTCCAATAGCATTTGAAATCGGTTCTGCAATAAACACTCCGTTCACGCCCATACCCAGACGAGGCAGGATAAGTGTCAATGGTATAACGATCATAGCCTTGCGGAGCAATGAGAAAAATATTGCGTGCTTCGCATCGCCCAGAGCCTGAAAGGTGGATTGTCCGCTGAACTGGAACGCCATGAAAATAAATCCGAAGAAGTATGTCTGTATAGCATTGATCCCCGGAGCTATCAGTGCAGCATCGTCCGAGAATATCCTGAACCAGAAAGCGGGGAAAAGCACTATCATAAGCCATGCCATGACGGTATACACCGCACCTGCAAGAGTATTGAACCGGATAGACTGCTTTACTCTGTCATATTTTTTTGCGCCGTAATTAAAACTCATGACCGGCAGCGCACCGTTTACAAGTCCGTTTACCGGCAGGAAGAATATGTCCCTGACTGAATTGAGCACTGTCATTATTCCCACATAAATATCTCCGCCGTAGGTTTGCAGCGTGGAATTGCAGGCGATCTGAACGAAACAGTTCGTACCCTGCATGACAAAGTTAGATGTACCCAGCTTGCAGATGTCCTTTGTGATCGTTGTATCAACACGGATATTTTTAAGCTTGAGGGCAATGGGGGCTTTCCTTATCAGAAAGCTGAGAATCCATAATGCAGAAACTATCTGGCTTATGACGGTGGCAATAGCGGCTCCCGAAATTCCGAGTCCGAACACGAAAATGAATAACGGGTCAAGCAGTATATTGAGTACCGCACCAATAATAGTCGTAAGCATACCTGTTTTCGGGAAACCCTGTGCGCTTATATAGCTGTTGAGACCCGCTGTCAGCATAGAAAACAGCGTGCCTGCAAGATAGAATTTCAAATAATCATAAGCGTACACATATGAGCTGTCGCTTGCGCCCAACAGATATAGTATGGGCTTGCAGAAAACATATCCGACCAGCGTGAGTACAACGGAGCTTATCAGGATCAGACAGAATGAAACACCCATAATGCGCTCCGCCTTGTCTTTATCTCCTTCGCCGTTTGCAATTGAAAACAACGGAACTCCGCCATTTCCGAACAGAGCGGCAAATGCAACGATAAATGTGATTATCGGAAACGTCAGCCCCACTCCTGTCAAGGCTGTGCTGTCCTTGTCGTCCATATGACCAATGTAGATTCTGTCGACTATATTGTACAGCAGCTGCACCAATTGAGCCAGCATAAGAGGTACAGCCTGAGAGAGTGTTATTTTCCAGACCGCACCTTTAGAAAAATCCCTGTTCATAAGAAGCCTCGCAATAAATATATGTGATCTATCTATGATTGTACTGATTATACCATATGTTGGTATACTTTTTCATGTACGACCGATGTGTATATATTACATTTCAAATTCAGCTTTAAGTTTTTTTAAAAACAACTCTGCAATAGGCGAAAAGATCTGATATTTCTTCCAGATGACATACATCTTTGTTTCCAGCAGGGGAACAATAGGTCGGAAACATAGTTCGCTTTCTGCACTTGTATCTACGAGATTTTCAAAGGTCAGAAGATACCCCAATCCCTCCCGAACGAATACAGAGCCGTTAAAAGCCAGATTAAATGTCCCTGCAACATTCAGCTTTTCGGCATTCTCACCGCACCAACGGGGAAAATCTGCTTTGATAGACTGTTCGGAAGCAAACAGCGGAAGACCGTATATATCCTCAAAGGTAAGTTCGGACTTTTCGGCAAGAGGACTGTCCTTTCGCATCACAACTCCCCATTTATCGCTTTCCGGAATGGTAAGATAATTATATTTGGACAGATTGGGCGGTTCTACAATTACTGCAAGATCGAGAAGTCCCCTGTCAAGGCGTTCAGCAACAGGCTCGGTATCACCGCTGAAAATATGAAAAATAAAATCCGGATACTGCTCCTTGAATGACTTTATAGCCTGTGCAAGATATTTTATCTGAATGCTCTCTGCACAGCCGATGCGAATTTCCCCGCCTGTTATACTGTCAAGTGTGCTGAACTCGTCTGCGGTCTTATCCACCATATCAATAATGTCTTCCGCTCGCTTCCGCAGCAGCATACCTTCATCGGTAAGGTGCATACTTTTGTTTCCCCGCTTGAAAAGAGTGTGTCCAAGCTCTTCTTCGAGCTTCTTTATTTCCTTTGAAAGTGACGGCTGGGAAATATGCAGATGTTCTGCTGCCCTTGTCATATTTTCCTCACGAGCTATTTCAAGAAAATATCGCAATACTCTTATCTCCATTTTATCCTCCGAAATTTCAAGTAATATTATAATTATATACATTTTTGCTATTCCTGTCAAGAATTACAAACGATTACAAATAGATATTTTACATTTCAAATCACCTGTGATATACTATAATTGTAAACAAGGAGGTGGTGAAATGGCTCACGCAGGCGACAGGATCGCTGTCATAACAGAAAATCTTACAGATGCAGGACTTGACAAGAAAAGTATTGAGGAATGTCTGAAACTGCTTGACGAAAAGAAATATACTGCATTGCAGAAATATCTTGCGGCATACCGCAGGAAGCTTCTTGACAGCGTTCATAAGTGCAATAAACAAATTGACTGCCTTGATTATTTCACCTATCAACTAAAGAAATCGGAGGAATTACTATGATGAATTTTAACTTTTACAACCCGACTAACCTGTTTTTCGGAGTGGGCGCATTGGATAATCTCCACGAGCAGAAGCTCCCCGGCAAAAAGGCTTTGCTGCTGATCTCCAACGGTAAATCAGTACACAACAACGGTTCTTATGATAAGACTGTTGACGAGCTTACAAAGGCGGGCGCAGAGTATGCTGTTTTTAACAAGATCATGGAGAATCCCGTTCGTGAGGTCATTATGGAAGCTGCCGCATTTGCAAAGGATAACGGCTGTGACTTCATTGTGGCTCTTGGCGGCGGTGCAGTTCTTGACAGTTCAAAAGCTATTGCTGCAATGGCAGCCAATGACGGAGATCTGTGGGATTACGTTTTCGGCGGAACAGGCAAATGTCAGCCGCTGAAAAATCCGGGACTGCCTATCATCACAATTGCAACATCTTCCGGAACAGGCTCGGAAATAAATCCATACGGTGTTATTTCAAATCTTGCGACTAATGAGAAGATCGGATTTGGCGATCCGGTGCTTGACCCTGTTTACGCATTTGTTGACCCCACTTATATGACAACTGTTCCTCCCAAGTATACTGCATATCAGGGTTTTGACGCTCTGTTTCACAATACGGAGGTAATGATCTCAAAGGGACTTAATATCATGAGCGAGGTAATTGCACTTTCTGCTATTGAAAATATTGCAAAGTATCTTCCCGCTGCTGTAAATGACGGTAATAACCTTGAGGCAAGGGAACGTGTTGCATACGGCTCAACGGTTGCAGGAATTACAATGCAGCTCACAAGCACAACCGCTGCTCACTCCATTGAACACTCTATGAGCGCATATCATCATAATTTACAGCATGGCGCAGGGCTGATAATTATTGCAAAGGAATTTTATCAGTTCTTTGTTGACCGTCATGCCTGTGATGATCGTTTTATCAAAATGGCAAAGGCTATGGGCTGTGAGGGCGATGTAAAACCGCAGGATTTTGTGGATGCACTGGTTAAGCTCATGCAGGACTGTCACGTTGACGATCTTAAAATGAGTGAATACGGCTTTACAAAAGAGGAGCTTTCCACTGTTGCAGCAGGAGCAAGAAGTATGCAGGGCGGTCTTTATCCTGCAAATCCCTGTGAACTTACAGACGAAGACGTAACAGGCATTCTTGAAAGGTCATATAAATAATTATAACAGTCGGGGCATAATGTGTGTCCCGACTACATATACGGAGGGATTCATATGAATATTTTAGTCTTGAACGGCAGCCCACGCCCCAATGGAAGTACAAAGCGAATGATAAACGCTTTTTGCGAGGGTGCATTATCTTCGGGAAACAAGGTGGATGTTGTTGATGTATGCAGCAAAAATATCAACGGATGTACAGCCTGTGAATACTGTCATACAAAAGGAAAGGGAGCTTGTATCCAGAAAGACGATATGCAGGAGGTTTATGAACTGCTTAACAACGCAGAAATGCTTGTAATTGCCTCCCCGATATATTATCATGGAATTTCAGGTCAGCTTAAATGTGCTATTGACAGATTTTATTCTGCTGCATATCCCACAAAGCCTCCCCATTTAAAAAAGGTTGCCATGATCTTAAGCTCAGGTGCTTCCAATATGTATGACGGTGCGTTATTCTCTTTTCAGGGAGATTTCCTTGACTATCTCGGCTTAAAAAATATGGGGGTATTTACAGCACATGGAGCAGAGAACAATTCTGCTTCAAAATTGAACGAGCTTAAAGCATTTGGTGAATCATTAAAATAATATTTAATGGAGGAACTATATTATGAGTACAGCAGCGGATAAAGCATTAGTACAAAGAGATAATCCGAAAATTGCAACACGAATCTTGGATAAAGGAACAAAAATCAATATGTATTTCGGAAATACTGTCATTCCGGGAAC
>JAFLUI010000154.1 GCA_022508825.1 Oscillospiraceae bacterium | reverse complement strand
CCAAGCCCTGCCGACCCTTTTGTCGGTCAGCTTTATTATTCTATCATATCTGTTTTCTTTTGTCAAGCGGTTTTTTTAAAATTGTAGAATTGTGCAAATCATTGTCTTAAAATAGTTGTTTGTTTGTATAAAACAGACAAAACGACAGATAATATCCGCCGTTTTATCCGTAGAAAAGCCACTTTTTATAAAGGGATACCCTCTTTTATTTGACCGGCTTTATTCGTCTGCAGCCATATAGATATCATCATCTATTTTTATTCCCACAACATCAGATATATCAATAATGTCATCAAACGCCATCTGGAACATTACTTCATTTTTATGATCATTTCCTTCTATACCACTATAATCATATCCAACTGTACCATAATTACAGTTTCCTTCTCCAAAAGGAAATTCGCAGCTGCCGTCGCTTTTTATCAGGCTGAATTCTTTTATAATAGTTTCCTTTATTTTATAAGGATAGTCCTCACCTCTGAATTTCTGTGATACTCCAAGAGGCGACAGCAAAAACTCTGTTCCATTTTCATTTGCTACTATTTTAGTCTCAACATTAGGACTTGCATTAACAACAAATTTAAGTCCATCTGTCAGCTCGGCATCAGATACTATGCTGTCCAATGTAATAAAGCGATAATCTATTCTGAATTCAATATCCCGTGATATATCTACATCATAGAGCGACATTTTATGTGAGATATAATGATGAGTATCGTCATCGAGTGATTCGTTCCACCATGTGGAGGAGCCAGCCATATTGATCTTTTCGCCTGTGTCTGCATAGTATGCCTGAATATTACAGCGTCCATCATTTTCTAACTCCTCTTTTGCTGATTCGTCCAACGCTTCAATACACCAAACCGAATTGAAGTAATTTCCGTCTGAAATAAAGGAATACATCGAAACATCAAAATGGCTATTCTGCTCAGCCTGCTTGTCGTTCAGTCCATTGCTGTCAAACCATGTTTCAGCGTTTTCGCCGTAGAACTCCCTTATTATCTGACCGCCCTCCAGCCTGTAACCCGCATAATAAGCTGCTGCAGTGACTGCACCGATAAGCATAGCTGCCGCTGCTATTACTATTCCTGCTATGCGTTTGCCGATCTTTCCTGTCTTTTTGATCGAAATATTTTCTTTCATATCAAATCCCGCCTTTCTCATGACGGAGGAGAGTATCCGTTCCTGCTCGTCAGCAGTAACAAAAGCATCTTTCTCAAAGCCGGCATAAACGCTGTCAAACAGCTCGGAGCTGTCTTCCGAGATACTGTACGCCAGATCATCAAGCATTTTATCCATCATTTTTCCTCCTCCAGTATTTTTCTTAGCTTGACAAGTCCCCGGGATATGCGCTTGTCAACCGTGTTTGGTTTCATGTGAAGCTCCTTTGCTATGTCGGCAGTTTTCTGACCGTAAAAATATTTACGGATGAATATGCTTGTATCCGGCTCGCCAAGACGTTTTATCCCCTCTGCAAGCGTATCATGATCGTCATTATCTACGGAAGCAGACACATTGTCTGTTTCGTCAAGGGACACCGTATCTTCGCGTCTGATATGCTGCCTGAAGACATCAATACAGCGTCTTTCGGCAATAAGCGATATGTACGCACGAATTGAACGTATCTCAAAACCGCACTTCTGTCCCTGCTGATAGAAACAAAAGAATATATCGCTGACGGTCTCCTCCATATCCTCCGGCGTACAGATGCCGTCCAGCTTAGTCCGGGCAATTTTCATCACATACCCGGTATACCGAAGGACTACCGCCGCAAGTCCCTGTTCAGGACTGCTTTTCAGCAGCCTGATAAGCTCCCTGTCCGACATATCAAAACCTCACTTTTTGAAACGTTTCACTATGTTAGTCGAAATAAAAGCAGGAAATCTGACATCATCTGAAAAAATTTTTAAAAGCCCCTGATTCCGTATAAGATCAGGGGCTTTGACAATATCCGCCGTTTTTATTAAAATATTATGCTCTGTCCCAACAAATAGTTGATTATCACAAAACCGTTCACAAATAGGTAATTTTACTTATTAATGTTACAGCCGTAAAATGCATCCTTTCTGATCGTTTTCACACTGTCGGGAATTTTTATGTCTGTAAGGCTTTCACAGTCGTAAAATGCGTCCTCTCCGATTTCAGTCAGACCATCGGGCAGCTTTACGCTTCTAAGATTTGAACAGCACATAAACGCTCCCCGTCCGATCGTTTTTACACCGTCGGGGATCGTTATTTCTTTAAGGTTATTATTGTTTTTAAACACTTCGCCTGCGATTCCGGTCACATTATCGGGGAGTGTTGCGCTGTGCTCAGTATATGCATCAACAAGTATGCCGTTTATAACAACAAATGTATTTTCTTCTGTACTTTCCTTTATACTTTCCTCGAATTTTTTCTCCAGCCAAGGAGTGTTTTCAAATGCGCATGCTCCGATTTTTTTCACGCTCTCGGGGATCGTAATGCTCTCAAGACCTCTGCTTCCGTGAAATAACCAATCACTGATCTCGGTCAAATTATTGGGGAGTATTATGCTTGTAAGGCTGTCACAGCTCATAAACGCACTCTCCCCGATCTCTGTAACGCTATCGGGGATCGTAATGCTTGTAAGTCTTATGCAGAAACAAAATGCGCATTCTCCGATCTTAGTTACGCCGTCCGGAATCGTTAATTCCATAAGCTGATGACAATCTTTAAACGCAAATGCCCCGATTTCGGTCAGACCTTCGGGCAGTTCTACTTTTGTCAGTTTTTTACATCCGCCAAATGCTTCTTCTGCGATCTCTGTCACACCCTCGGGTATTACAACCTCTTTGTCATTGCCATTATATTTTTTAAGAACGCTGCCGGCAATTTCAAATTTTGCCATTTCATTATCCTCCTAAAAATTGTTGTGACAGAGCCAAATCTTATTCGGCGTGCAGGATAAGATTAAGATAATCAAGCTGTTCCTCCCGAACGTCAACTACCTTTCCGTCAACATCATTGACGATCACATAGAAATTCATTACAAAGTAGTTGCCCGATTCCTCATCGGTATAATGATATCTGTAAACATAAGTCGAAGTGTTTTCCGCGCTTTCTTTTATAATAGTATACGGCTTCAGACCTATTGCCCGCTCCGCAGCCCTGATCTTTGCTCCGAACTCCACTGCAGAGGCTTCAATTTTAGACCCGGTCTTTTCGCCCATCCAGCTGTTTTTCAGGATGCTGAAATTGTAAAGGACAGCCTCTTCAACAGACCCGGATGCATTTTCCCGCAGCAGCACAGCCCACTCGGGAAGCTTGATGCCGTCAACGGTGACGCTCTTCTCCGCCTCGCAGATATGATCGTAATCCGCAATGTAGTTCAGGGCACCGTATTCAGAGCTTTCTTCGCTTAAAAATACCATTCCCGTCTGGGACACAATAAAATCCACATCCCTTCCCAAAGGAATATTGTCAAACAGCTTCCTGCCCTTTGAAGCGTTCACAGACGCAGCAACGGATACTATTATTATAATTATCACCACAAGGATCACTGCCGCTGCCGCCAATTTTAAGATCAGCGACAGGCGATTTTTGCCCTCGCCATCTTTAGCCGGCTTGGTTTTTTTCTTTTTCTCCCCGGTTCCGCCCTCAGGCTGACCCATCTCAACTATTTCAGCGCCGCAGTGCTGGCAGTATACCTCGTTATCATCAATATCAAATCCGCAATTGGGACACTTCATAGGCGCGTCCTCCTTTCAGAAACTTCCAAAAAAGCAACACTTTATATATATAATATAACACTTAACGCATTTTTTGTCAAGATTTAGTGCAAGTCGCTGTATCAAAATATCAAAAATGAATTTTGTAAATTAAAATATGGCAATATCTTTGCAATTCTAACCTTAATTCATAAAATATTTACTCAATTTTGCAAGTTTAATCAAAAAATCCTGCAAAACAGTCTTGACAAGAGGTTGTATGTATGCTATCATATTAATTGGGTGAAATGCCGGAGCCATCCGGTTTCCAATAATTTTCAGGAGAGTGAGTATATGCTTTTAAAAGAAGGCGAGATCAGGATCCCGTCCGGCTGTGCTATTTCAGGCTTTATCAGCAGGGACGGCAACAGGCTCAACGGCAGCGACGTCGTTAAGTCCATTTCTTATATGCACGACCGCTCAAACGGCTTGGGCGGCGGTTTCGCGGGATACGGTATCTATCCGGAATACAAGGATCTGTACGCGTTCCACGTTTTCTACAATTCAAATGAGTCCAGAGAGCAGACAGAAAGATTTCTCGACCGCCACTTCGATGTGGTGAACCTGAGCCGTATCCCCACAAAAAAGGTACCGGCCATCACGAACGAGCCCCTTATCTGGCGGTATTTTGTGAATCCCCTGCCCACAAAAATTGCGTCCTCCCAGCTTGAGGAAAAGGAATTTGTGGCACAGTGCGTTATCCGCATCAACAACGATATCGACGGCGCATATGTATTTTCCAGCGGAAAAAATATGGGTGTCTTCAAAGCAGTAGGCTATCCCGAGGACGTTGGAGAATTCTACCGTCTTGACGAGTACAACGGCTACGCATGGACAGCTCACGGACGTTACCCCACAAACACTCCCGGCTGGTGGGGAGGCGCTCACCCATTTTCGCTGCTTGACTATACTATAGTACATAACGGTGAGATATCCTCCTATGACGCAAACAGACGCTACATAGAAATGTTCGGCTACAAATGCACCCTGCTTACCGATACCGAGGTCATCACATATATTTTCGACTACCTGAACAGAAAGCAGGAGCTCAGTCTGGATGATATAGCAGGAATAATCGCCGCCCCATTCTGGAGCGAGATCGACGCTATGGAAAAGTCCGACCCGGAAAAGGCTGCCAAACTGAAATATTTCCGCAACGCTTTCTCAAGCCTGCTTATAACAGGACCCTTTTCAATAATCCTTGGCTACACAGGCGGACTTATGGCTCTTAACGACAGGCTCAAGCTCCGTTCAATGGTAGTGGCAGAAAAGGGAGACATGGTCTACATCGCCAGCGAGGAATGCGCCATCAGAGCCATCTGTCCCGATGTGGACAGCATATGGAGTCCCCGCGGCGGAGAGCCGGTCATTGTAGATCTTAGCGAGGAGGGTAAAAGAAAATGTCTGTAAACTTCTTTCCTGCACAGTTCGAGGTACTCCGAAACCCCGACAAGTGCATAAAATGCCGGGCTTGCGAGCGTCAGTGCTCCAACGAGGTCCACTACTACGATGCGGACTACGACAAAATGCTTACCCATGACGACAAGTGCGTGGACTGTCAGAGATGTGTCTGCCTGTGTCCCACAAACGCTTTGAAAGTCCGTCCCAACGAAAATTCATTCCGTGAGAGCGCAAACTACACCCAGCAGATCATGATAGAAAATTACCGTCAGGCAGGAAGCGGAGGAGTTCTGCTTTCCTCAATGGGTACTCCCAAGGACTACCCCGTTTACTGGGACAAGATACTCATCAACGCTTCACAGGTAACGAACCCGCCTATAGACCCGCTCCGTGAGCCTATGGAGACCAAAGTCTTTCTGGGCAAAAAACCGGCAGGGATAACAAAAAATCCGGACGGTTCCATCAATACGGAGCTTCCCCCCTACATGGAGCTGGACGTGCCCATAATGTTCTCGGCAATGTCCTACGGTTCCATTTCCAAGAACGCCCACGAAAGCCTTGCCAGAGCAGCAGAGGAGCTTGGTACATACTACAACACAGGTGAAGGCGGTCTCCACAAGGATTTCTATAAGTACGGCAAGAACACCATTGTTCAGGTGGCATCGGGACGCTTCGGCGTTTTCAAGGGATACCTTGACGCAGGCGCTGCCATCGAAATAAAAATGG
>JAFLUI010000153.1 GCA_022508825.1 Oscillospiraceae bacterium | reverse complement strand
TCTATCTCTCAACTATTTTTTTACCTTTTGTCCAATATCTATTGTAGCACTACAACGGTGCTTTATGAGCGTTGGCAGCTTTTCTTGACATATGCAGAAAAATGTGGTAAAATGTAAAGTAGGTACGTCAATAAAACGGTAGGCGGTCAAATCCTCCATCAGAAATGGGGGTGAGCTGTATGACATGGAATGATTTTTTCACATTATTACTTGTCGTTTGCAATATCATACAGATTGCGCAAAACAGCAATAGAAAAAGGAAATAACCGCCCCAGCTTCCAAATACGGCGGTTATTCTTGACCTAAAACACGAGGGAGACCGTCTAACGGACGTACCCTTTTTTATTATTATACACTATAACCGCAAATATGTCAAGAGATTTTATTATTATTGATCCCCCATATTGACTTTAATTATAATATCCTCGTCGCCGATCTCCTCATACAGGTCATCCATTAATTTTTCACACAAGGCTTTTGAATTTTCCGATATGTTAAGTCCGCATCTCAAACCAAGTATTGCCTGCGCTATTGCATATGCGTTTTCCCTATGTATTTTTCTGTAATATTCTTCGTTGTAGATTTCTTCCATAAAATATTACTCCTTTCACATTCCTTATATATTATGATACAGTGTACCCACGATAAATACAATGGACACACTGTAAATTTTATATCAAAAGCATACAGTGTACCCATTACCAAAAATGAAATTTTCTTGACAATACAATGTACTCATGTTACAATTTATTACAGGAGATGATAAAATGGCTAAAAACAGTGAAGCACGTATCAGAGCTAATAACAAATACGCCGCAAAGGCTTATGATGAAATAAAAATCAGAGTCAAAAAAGGCGAAAAGAAACGGTTTCAATCATATCTGGAAAAGCGGGGAAGCAGTTTGAACGGCTTCGTTAATTCCTGTGTGTCATACTGCATCGAAAACGATGTGGATATAAGTAGTGTAAAGCCTCTTGGCGAAGTTTTATCCGATAAAGGAGAATGACTATGAGCGTTAAAAAATTACTCTGCGACAACTGGGAGTTCTCAAAGAACCCCATAGGCACCGAATATTCGGACGCCCTTGACTGGCAAGCCGTGGACATCCCCCACGACTGGCTCATCTATAACACCGAAAACCTCTACGAGACCTCCACCGGCTGGTACAGGCGCAGACTGGATATAAACAAGGGCTCGGAGCGCATATATATCCGATTTGAGGGCGTCTACATGGACTCTGCCGTCTTTGTGAACGGCTCTATAGCCGGTGAATGGAAATACGGCTACTCTACCTTTGAATTTGATATCACAGACCTGCTCCGGGACGGTGAAAACCTCATTACTGTCCGGGTAGACCATCGTGAGCCCAACTCCAGATGGTACTCGGGAGCGGGCATATACCGCAGGGTGTGGCTCAAGACCGCCCCCGATGCCCGACTTATTTCGGACGGGGTCTACATAAGTGCAGACACAGACGGAAGCCTTACTGTCACCGTGGAGACAGAGCGTCCCGCAGACGTTCCCGTTTCGGAACTTTCTGTCCGCAATATCATCATGGACGGAGAAAAAGAGATCCTCCGCTCAGAACGTCCCTGCTGTGCATTTGACAGAAGTCAGATGCCGGAGACTGTTGTCAGGGACGGTTTTTCCTATTCCGTGAACACAGACTGTCTTAAAGTGGACTCCCCTGTCCTTTGGGACATCGACTCCCCCCATCTTTATACCTGTGCGACCGAGCTTCTCAGGAACGGCGAGGTCATCGACCGGGAGGAAAACCGCTTTGGGTTCAGAAAGGCAGAGTTTACCACAGACAAGGGATTTTTCCTCAACGGCAGGCACGTCAAGCTCCACGGCAGCTGTGAGCATCACGACCTTGGTGCGCTTGGCGCGGCGGTAAATCCCGCGGCTATAAAAAGAAAGCTGGAAAAGCTCCGCATAATGGGCGTCAACGCCATCCGTACCAGTCACAATATGCCCGCTGTTGAGCTTATGGAGCTTGCGGACGAAATGGGATTCCTTATCCTGTCCGAGGCTTTCGATATGTGGGAGATGTCCAAGACCGAGTTTGACTACGCAAGATTTTTCCCGGAATGGGTGCGAAAGGACGTCGCCTCATGGGTGCGCCGTGACCGCAATCACCCCTCCCTTATCGGCTGGAGCATCGGAAACGAGATATACGACACCCACGCTTCCGAGCGGGGACAGGAAGTCGCTTCCCTGCTTACGGGACTTGTCCGTCAGCACGACCCCCGTCACAACGGATATGTGACCATCGGCTCTAACTTTATGCAGGGAGAGAACGCCCGCAAGTGCGCCGACATCGTAAAGCTGGCAGGCTACAACTACGCCGAGCGGCTCTACGAGGAGCAGCACAGAGAGCATCCGGACTGGATGATCTACGGCAGCGAGACCGCCTCTGTCATTCAAAGCCGGGGCATCTACCACTTCCCTCTTTCCCAGCAGGTGCTTGCGGACGATGACGAGCAGTGTTCATCTCTCGGAAACTGCTGCACCGGATGGGGAGCAAAAAACACCGAATACTGCATCATTGCAGACCGTGACGCCGAGTTCTGCGCAGGACAATTCATCTGGACGGGCTTCGACTACATCGGCGAGCCCACCCCCTACTCCACAAAAAACAGCTACTTCGGACAGTACGACACCGCAGGCTTCCCCAAGGACAGCGCCTACGTTTTTCGTGCCGAGTGGACTGACTATAAAAAGTCCCCGTTTGTACATATTTTTCCATATTGGGATTTTAACGAGGGTCAGGACATCGACGTCCGTGTCACCTCCAACGCCCCAAAGGTAAAGCTTTTCTTTAATGGGGAGCTTGTGGGCGAAAAGGACATCGACCACCTGCACGGTCAGTCCCTTACCCTTGATACTATTATAAAGTACAGGGTGGGAGAGCTTTCCGCTGTCGCCTATGACGAAAACGGGCAGGAGATTGCCAGAGACGTTAAAAGGTCCTTCACAGACACCGCAGAGCTGCGTCTTACCCCCGACAAGCGGGAGCTTAAGGCGGACGGCAGGGACATGATCTTCCTTGACATTTCCGCATACGACAAGACAGGCGAATTTGCCGCCAACGCCAACAACAGAGCCATTGTCACCGTCAGCGACGCAGGCAGACTGGTAGGACTTGACAACGGAGACTCCACCGATTACGAGCAGTACAAGGGCACCTCACGCAGACTTTTCTCTGGAAAGCTCCTTGCCATGATAGCGGCAAAAACAAAGCCGGGGGATATTTTTGTAAGGGTGTCCTCACCGGGACTTCCCGACAGCATGATGACGCTGAAGGCTGCCCCCGCAGATGTGCAGGAGGGTGTCTCTGCGCTTGAAGAAAACACAGAGCGTCCCATTTGCTGCCCGACTGACGAAAAGGACATCCCCGTCAGAAAGATCGAGCTTTCCGGGGAGTATGACACATTTACAGCAGACAGGCGGGAAATGACCTTCACTGTAAAGGCACTGCCTGAAAAGTCCTCCTATTCAGATGATATCGAGTACCGCATCACGACGGCTCTGGGCATATCCTCCAACCTTGGAGAGATAGTTTCATCAGAAAATGGCAAGGTGACAGTCCGCTGCAAGGGCGACGGGGAATTTTACCTCCGAGCTCTCTGCAGGAACGGCACCGACAAATACCACATCATTTCAGCCATCAAGCTTAAGGGCGAGGGCATAGGAGCGGCTTCCTTTGACCCCTATCAGCTTGTTCTGGGCGGACTTTTCACCGTCTCAAACGGAAAGGTAGGCAACGGCATAAAGCACGGAGCGTCCTTCCACGGTGAAAGAGGCTGGTTCGGCTTTGAAAATGTGGACTTCGGAAAGATCGGCAGCGATACGGTCACCGTCCCCATCTTTGCAAACACCGCATCTCCTGTGGGGATAAAGTTCTACGACGGCATCCCGGACGAGGGCGGCGAGCTGATAGGAGACTTTTCATACCATAAGAAATCTATCTGGCTGACTTACATCCCAGAGACCTACAAGCTTTCCAAGGTTCTGAAAGGCACTCACACCATTGTAATTGAGTCCGAGTACGGATACGACATAGAGGGATTTTATTTTGAGCGTCCCCGAAAGGAATTTGCGGAGATACTTGCGATAGACAACGACAGCATCTACGGTGACAAGTTCACCGTAGGCGAGGACGCTGTTACAGGTATCGGAAACAACGTCAGCCTTGACTTCGGAGAGTTTGATTTCGGAGACACACCGCCATCAAGGCTTGTGATAAACGGAAAGTCCGACCTGCCCCTCAACAGCATCACCGTTATTTTCAACGGCAGTGACGGTGAAAAGCGGATGATAGCAGAGTTCAGCGGGGCGTCCGAGTACACCGGAAGAAGCTTCCCTGTAGAGGGCATAAGCGGGAAATGCAAGGTGTCATTTGTTTTCCTGCCCGGCAGTGATTTTGATTTTAAGTCGTTCAGATTTGAAGCAGGAGGAATATAAAAATGAGGGTATCAAAAAAGATAGCCGCCATCATCGCAGCGGCAGCAATGGGCGTGTTATTTGTCTCATGTTCTGAAAATAAAACCGAGAGTTCAAACGACAAACTTGCAGTTGAAACTGAAAACCAAGCGCCTGAAACAGTACCAAAAACCACTGCAGCAACCGAACCTCTCACTCCAGAGGAACAGGCACGGATGGACATGATCGGACGTTCCTTTGTTTCGATGGGAAACACACACCGTATAGAGGAAAAGCTTACCAAGGCAATGAGGGGAGAGAAGATCACCGTTGCATATATCGGAGGCTCCATCACCGAGGGTATCGGCGGGGACAAGGAAAACTGCTATGCAAAGCTGTCCTATAATTACATCGCCGAGCATTACGGCACAGGGGACAATGTGGAGTATGTCAATGCAGGAGTAAGCGGCACTCCCTCTGTTCTGGGAAACCTCCGTGTGCAGAAGGACGTCCTCGACTATGAGCCGGACATCGTTTTTGTGGAGTTCGCCGTTAATGACGGCATGGAGCAGATATACAAGGAATCCTACGAGTCCCTGCTTCGGACAATACTGCAGCAGGAAAACGAGCCTGCGGTGATGCTTCTTTTCACCGTCACAAGCACGGGACACACCTGCCAGCCCCATATGTCCGAGCTGGGAGAGTATTACGGACTTCCCATGATAAGCGTTCCCGACGCCATCCAGCCTGAAATTGAAGCGGGCAGAATGACATGGGCGGACTACTCGGATGATGAAGCGCATCCTAACATGGAGGGTCACAAGCTGGTGGCGGAATTTATCGGGAACTGGTTCAGACAGAATGAGTTCCGTAACATGGTGGAGCCGGACTATTCGGTTCCTGTCCTGCCCAAGTTCGGCGCTCCCTATGAAAATGCATTTCTTGCAGTGGGGGACTATGACAATTCCAACGAGAATATCCAGATAGGCGACACGGGAAGCTTTTCACAGGAAGCACGCCGTATAGCGGACTTCACAAAGGGCGCATGGGTCTACAAGGGCGAGGGCACAGAGCCGCTTAAAATGAAAGTCAGGGGAAACAGTCTGTTCCTTGTCTGCAAAAGGAACAACAGTGAGACCATGGGCAGCTTTGAGGTCTGGATAGACGGTCAGAAAGCGAACACCATCAACACCAACCAGAAGGACGGCTGGGGCGAGCCCTATGCGTTCCAGGTGATAAAGTGGAGCAGCGTGCGTGACATGGAGGTGGAGATCGTACCCACAGAAGACAGTGCGGGAAAGACTATTGAGATCTTCGGCATAGCTTGTTCGCAGGTGGATAGTATATCATTTTAAGCGGGGAAGCCCCGCAAGGGGGCAGTTTAGTAAATTATCATTTAGCGGCGCAAAGCGCCGCAACTGATTTGCACAAAGTGCAA
>JAFLUI010000152.1 GCA_022508825.1 Oscillospiraceae bacterium | reverse complement strand
AGAAAGGTTTTCCCCAGTAAAAAGCGCATAGACAATGCGCTAAGTAGTCAGTACTCATAAGAGCCGATGACCTTAAGGTCGCTGAGTCTGGCGGAAATTATCCGTCCCTTGCTTATCACGTAAAGAGTGTCATCAATGATCTCTCCCCGTTCAAAGATGAGACTGTCATCAATATCGGTGTATTCAATGACACCCTTGCGGACAAAGCCCGCTTCCCTGTCAAAGCAGTATACAAAATACTGATTTCTGGTGCCGAACTCACTGTGACTGTAAACAGGGACTCCTATGATACCCTGATCCGCGTCTGCAAGGACTGCCCGTCTGTCATTAAAAGCCCTGGAGAAGGTCTCCCCTGCGTCGTCAGCAAATGTGACGCTGCCAAGTATGAGATGATCTGCCCTGCTGTACATGGTAAGGGTCATTCCCCGACCCTCATTATCGCCCAGCGCAAGGAGCATATCGTCATAGCTGTAAAGATGCGCCGACTTGCCTATAGGAGACTGTGAAAGCGCCGGCGGGTCTGCCGAAAGGTCAAGGACTGTGACTGTGCCGTCAGCTTCAATAAGACGGGCATAGTTTTCTTCAAACCGTACTGTTTTTACATCTCTGCCCGGAAGAAGTATCCCCGCGCTGTTTACAACGATAAGGGATCTGTTAAGGACATACACCGAGACTGAGGAATCCCCGTCCTCGCCTGTGATCTTAGACGCTATCCGGAACTTGCCGCCGAATTCATTCATGCTTTTCTGTCCCAGAGCGATACCCTCAACGGAGCCGCTTGCACGGTATGTTATGCCGCCCTCGGAAAGATCAAAAGCGGAAATGATGCTGTATTCGATATCCCTTTTGCCTGTGCCTACTGTATATAAAGTATCCGCCGAGCAGTACACATTGCTGCTTGAGCCAAGCACTGCCTTTACGGACGCTGTAAATTTCCCGTCCAGCTTTATTGCAGAGACCACTGTGTAGTCTGTGCTGTTTGCTCCGGCGGGTATGGTGATGTCCTTAGCCGCCAGATAGTGCTTTTCCCCATCAATATAATAGGCAGGCACAAAGCTGTCAAGATCAGCCTGTGTGTCCAGAGGCTTCACACGATAATCCGAATATGCTGTTACCATGTAAAGCGTGCCGTCCACAAGCCTTGAAGCTGTGTAACTGCCATTTTGTTTATAAGATAAGGTTTTTACCGGAGCTGCCGCGTCGCTGACATCATAAATGTCAACGACGGTATTTGAGCGGCTTACCGTTTTTAGAGTCGTCGTATTTGTGTGTGAGTCTGCTTCGGTCTGTCCCCACAAGCCAGCCTGCTCTCCTGAGCCGACCTGCTCTTCCGGACTTTCCTGAACTGCCAGCCATGCCGTGTCTGTCTTATCTGCCCTGTCTTCCCAGTCTGCCCGGTCTGCATCCTCACTGTCCGCCTGACCTGTTTCTTCATCGACCGCCGGATCGTAAATGTCGGAATCAGATTCATCCGATTGGTTAGTATGCACATCGTCAGCTGGAACATTGGATGCGCCTGCAGAATTTTCGGTATCTGAGGAATTGGCAGCGGAGCTGTTCGTTCTTCCGCTTACTACCTGAATTTCCTCGGTCTCTCTTGAAACCAGTATTACACTGTCGCCGTCGATGTACAGCTCAACAGGCGGATCGAGCGTGCTTTCTATTTCTGAAACTACCTCCATTGTTTCAAGGGAAACAATGTAAAGGGTGTTGCCTTTCAAGCAGTACATATAATTTCCGTCACACTTGGTAATGTCAGCCTCCGAAATATTTATACCGCTTTTATCGGTAAAATCATAGGAGGAAGTATCGGTAAGCGTATCCTCTTGGGGTGCCGCAGTATATTCTATAGGTCCGCCCGTATCCGTATCAGAGACTGCCGTCTCATTTTCCGGATCAAGCTCATCATCAATGGTTCTGTCTGTATCGGGGATCACACTGTCCGTATCTCCGTTTGTCAGGTTGATGCCCGTATAAATGTTGTACAGCTCGTCATAATCTTCAGGCTGGATAGCTTCGTAAATGATCATATCTTCAAGCTGTTCCTGTTCGGCTCGCTTTCCGTTATAAGCCAGCATACCCGCCGCGAAAACGGTACAGGCTGCTGCAGCGGCTGCAGTCCTTATGATAATGGTACGGCGTTGTGCAGAGATGCTTGGAGCTGCTTTCATATTTCTGTGCTCCGCGATCATTTTAGGCTGTGCAGCGTGCTCTTTGAGCATTTTTGCTATGCTCTTCGGGGAGAGTTCATCGGGAACCTCTTCCCTGCTTATAAGCTCGTTCAATCTTTCTTCAAACCTCATAATTCCGACCTCCTTTCCTTAGCGTTCTTCAAGCATTTTTCTCAGCTTTATCTTAGCACGCGCCGCCTTTGAACGGACGGTATTTGCAGATAATCCCGTCACCTTGGCGATCTCTTCGCTTGTATAGCCGGATACTACGCTTAATGATAAAACAAGTCTTTCGTCCTCAGATAACCGCCTGAACTCCTCCATTATTTCCAATCCGCCGTAGTTTATCTCACGGACCATCTTTTGTTCTACACTTTCAGCGTTTTCGAGATCGTCGATGTCTTGCTGGTAATCTCTTCTCTTTATATATTCCTTCTGTTTTCTTTTTATTTTTACAGTCAGAATTTTGATTATCCAAGCCTTGAATGCTTTTTCGTCTCTCAGCTTTTTTATAGAGGAATATGCTTCCAGGACTGTGTCACTAACCACATCGGAAGCGTCATGCTGATTTTTAAGGTTTACCAGAGCTATGTGGTACAATTCCTTGTAGACCAGGGAATACAATTCAGCAAACGCATCTGCGTCGCCTTCCCGCGCTTTTTTGACGCGCTCGGCGAAATTTGCATCCATGTTGTAACATCACCTCTTGACCGCTGTTTTTCTATCGGTACTGATAATGACATTACACCACAAATCTCTTAGCCTTAAAGACCTGTCATTTAAGTGGTGGCAAAAAAAGTCCGTTTTGTTGCATTGACTTTTTACTTTTGGAGCATTGCACAAAATAATCTTTGTACAAGCCAATTTTAAAAGCAGTTTGCACAAAACGGAGCAGATATTGCAATGTCATAATCAAATAATTTTCATTCAATTATTTATTATAACAATTTTTACAGCAAAATTCAAGACATAAAGATAAAATTTACTCTTTCATAATTTTTTTGATGTCCTGCATCTTTTTATAATGTCTGCAGGCTCTTGTCAGACACAGAGAAAATCCTGTCAGACAAATAAAAAGTATTATGCTAAGGTAGATCGCAGCTGCGACCCGGTGTTCTGCATTCATATAAGAAGGCAGCTCTGTGCCCCATAAAACAGTGTCAAAAAGAAAGACCGCAGTTAAGCCTGTGCAGGCTCCGAACCGTTTTTTCTCTGCAGCTATCCTGCTTTCCGGATCGGTATATATTGGCGGAAACTCCCCGCTTTCTGCAGACTTCCGGAAATATACCCTGCCGTTCATATAGCACACATAGTCCGCCTTGTATGTGCTTGTGACAAACATTACATAAGGGGAGGTGATTTCCTCGTAAACAATGCCGTCCTTGGTATAGTCCAGACGGAAGGTATATTTTTTCTCACAGTGGTCGAATGTGTATGTATCCCTGAAAAATCCCCACGTTACGCTTTTAAGGAGCAAGCCCTTTTCCGACATCTCATTGAGCCAGCTTTCCTCTTTTTCCAGATCGTAAAACCGTTTTTTGTACTCTAATTTCTCACTCATGGTCAGGACTCCTCTCCTATAATTTTATCGCCGTTTGCAGCCAGCTCCTTAAGACGTGCTATCTCGTCATAGACCGCCTGCTTTCCGGTATCTGTGATGATGTACTCCTTTTTCCTTGTCCCGGCAGACTCGCTTAGCGGGGCTATCCATTTTTTTGCGCAAAGGGTGTTAAGCGCACCGTAAAGAGTTCCCGCGCCCAGCTTGACACGTCCCGCGGACATTTCCTCCACCTGCTGCATTATCCCATAGCCGTGGTTTGGCTTGAACAGTGACAGCAGCACATAATAGACCGCTTCTGTAAGCGCTCCCCTGTCAAAGCTTTCCGGCATGATACCACCTCCGATACATCTTCTGCAGTTATAGCTGCTGCCGATATATCATCTGACGTTATATCGGCTGCCGTTATATTTATTATATCGACAAACGATATGTTTGTCAAGGGGTTTCCGAAAATTTTTTAAAATTTTTTCCTCACCCCCTTGACAAAATACTTCTTTTGGTATATGATAGTCATGTGTTCTGTTCACAGGGAACATAATTTACCGAAAGCGAGGCGGACAAAGTGTATATTTATAATTCATACTGCTTAAAATCGTATACTATGGAGTCTGTCCGCAAAACAAGGGTTGGAGCTTTCTGAAAATCGTATCACGGAGCAATAGCTGTTCCATGATGTAATACAGAATGCGCTTAATATTGTGGTTTGGGTCTCCATTTATGGAAGACCTTTTTTGTTTTGCGGAAAAATTGGAGGGATCATTATGACAGATAATACTATTAAAGAGATCGTAAGGGCGGCGCTTGTGTCCGCCGATACAGGAGAATTTGACGCGGAGCGCTCCATGGACGAGCTGGAGGAGCTTGCCGCCACAGCGGGAGTGGAGGTCGCCGCAAGGGTGATACAGAAGCGTCCCGCTCCGGACAGCGCCACCGTCATCGGCTCGGGACGTCTGGAGGAGCTTGCGGAACAGGCGGAGGCTCTTGAACTGAACCTGATAATCTTTGACTGCGAGCTGACAGCAAACCAGACCCGCAACATCGAACGGATACTTGACATACGGGTCATCGACCGCACCACGCTCATACTGGACATCTTTGCCGGACGTGCCCGCACAAAAGAGGGACGCCTTCAGGTAGAGCTTGCCCAGCAGAAGTACCGTCTGCCAAGACTGGCAGGTAAAGGTGTGGAGCTTTCCAGACTGGGAGGCGGCATCGGAACAAGGGGTCCCGGTGAATCAAAGCTGGAGACCGACAAGCGGCACATTCGCCGCCGCATAGAGGCTCTCGAAGAGGAGCTTAAGGAGCTTGAACGGCGCAGGGAGCTCCACCGTGCCCGGAGAAAAAAAGACGGCGTCCTCTGCGCCGCCATCGTTGGCTATACAAATGTGGGAAAGTCCACCCTATTAAACGCTCTCACCGATGCGGGAGTGCTTGCGGAAAACAAGCTTTTTGCCACTCTGGACGTTACCTCCCGTTCCATTGAGCTTCCCGACGGACGCAGCGTCATGCTGATAGACACCGTAGGACTGATACGCAGGCTCCCTCACAATCTTGTAGAGGCTTTCAAAAGCACTCTTGAAGAGGCAGCCAATGCGGACATAATAATCAATCTTGTGGACATAAGCGCGGACGACGCCAAGGAGCAGACCGAAGTCACCGAACAGGTGTTAAAGGAGCTTGGCTGCGACGGCATCCCCCGTATCGACGTGCTCAATAAATGCGACAAGCTCCCCGAAGCGGAGAGCATAAAGTGCGACGACAGGACGGTGAAGATCTCCGCCAAGCAAAGGAAGGGCTTTGACGACCTGCTGGACTGCATTGCCCGCAATCTTCCCGAGACTGCTGTCAGAGGCAAATTTATTATACCATATGACAAATCCAGTATAATAAATACTATACGTATAGACGGAAAGATATTCTCCGAGGAGTATCTGCCGGAGGGGACACTGATCGACGCCATCGTGGATAAAAAAGTATTCCACCTGGCGGAGGAATACAAGGCTGAGCCTTGACCCTTATCTACCCCCACCCTGAGTAAGCCAAAATGATTTAGATAGCAAAGCCCCCTATCAAGGGGGCAATTTAGTAAATTATCATTTAGCGATGCAAACTGGGGTGACTTTTTCGCCGCGCAAGCGGCGACTCTGAAAAGTTCGCCA
>JAFLUI010000151.1 GCA_022508825.1 Oscillospiraceae bacterium | reverse complement strand
ATATCTGCTCCTTGGTCTTTTCCACCAGCTTGCAGAAGCTGTCGTTGACGATAAGATGTGAACCGACGGTATCCTTGAACCACACAAGGTCGGGGATACTGTCTATGGTGGTCTCAAAATATACTTTTTCCTTGCGGAAGTCCGATTCGTTTTTCATTGTATTTATAAGACGTCTGACGTGGGCTGAAAGTATGGTGCTGTCATATCTTGCACCGTCCGGCATTGCAAAGATATCGTCCGCAGCAGCAAGCTCATCAGCTGACATATTTTTAAGCTCGCCTGTCTCCGCAATAAGGACTTTTTTTATGCTGCCCTCTGCTTTTTTAAGTGCAGATATATCGCCGTCCGAAATGACTGCGCAGTCCAGATGTGTCATCCTGTGTCCGCTTTCGAGAGGCTCGTTCATGGAGAATACCTGAATTTCGCAGTCCTCGGGCAAAGAGGCAGAGCGGAAAATCTTTTCAGGCTCCTTCGAATCGGTTATAATAAAAAACTTAAGCTTGCACAGATACATTCTTTTCCCTCCCTGACAGCGTGCTCCGATATCGTTTTATACAATATATCATACCACATTTCCGGGGCTTTGTAAATATATTTTTATAAATTACAAAAAATTACTTTATCCCCTCGGGATTTTTCTCTGTAAAATTCCAGCTGTCTTTGCACATCTGAGCGATGTCCGCAGCGGCTTCCCAGCCGAAAAGCTCCTTTGCCTTTTTTGTGTCCGCATAGCAGGTGGCGATGTCCCCGGGACGGCGGTCTACTATCTTGTAGTTTACCTTTTTGCCGGACGCCTCCTCAAATGCCTTTACCACTTCAAGGACGCTGGTTCCCTTGCCTGTACCCAGATTAACAGCCTCGGTGCCCTTGTGCTTCATTGCGTAGTCCACCGCGCAAAGATGTCCCTTTGCAAGATCGACAACGTGGATGTAGTCTCTTACGCCGGTTCCGTCGGGAGTGTCATAATCATTGCCGTAAACGCTGAGACAGGGAAGCTTTCCGGAAGCCACCTGCGCAACATAGGGCAGAAGATTGTTGGGTATGCCGTTGGGGTCCTCACCGATAAGACCGCTCTCATGGGCTCCGATAGGATTGAAATAGCGGAGAAGCACTACGCTCCATTCGCTGTCCGCCTTTGCAGTGTCGGTAAGTATCTGCTCTATCATTACCTTGGTGTATCCGTATGGATTTGTTGCAGAGGTAGGATAGGTCTCTATATAAGGCACGGGATTGTTCATTCCGTAGACCGTGGCGCTTGAGGAAAACACCATATTTTTGCATCCGTTATCTCTCATAGCCTTGATAAGCTCGATGGTTCCCGAAATATTATTATAATAGTATTCCACAGGCTTTGCGCAGGACTCTCCCACAGCTTTCAGTCCCGCAAAGTGTATCACTGCGTCTATCTTATTTTCCTTAAAAATTTTGCAGGTACCCTCATAGTCAAGAATATCCGTCTCGTAGAATTTAAAGTCCTTGCCTGTGATTTTTTTGATGCGGTTCAGTGCCTCCGGCTTTGAGTTGGAGAAGTTGTCCATAACAACGATATCGTATCCTGCGCCAAGCAGCTCCACACAGGTATGGCTGCCGATAAATCCCGCGCCTCCGGTAACAAGAATAGTGCTCATAAACGATCCCCTTTCAGAAATTTTTCTCTTAAAATTATACCTCATTTTGGACAGCTATTCAACAGATTTGTATGAATTTTTTATTTTTGTTAAAATAGTGCTTGAAAACCTACTATTCCTATGGTACAATAGTAATATAAACCCCTGAAAGGACGCTGAACCGCTATGAAAATTTCCACCAAGGGACGCTATGCCCTCCGAATGCTGCTTGACCTTGCCCTGCATGAATCCGACGGATTTGTTGCGCTGAAGGACATCGCCGAACGTCAGGACATATCCAAAAAGTATCTTGAGCAGATCGTCCCCCTGCTCAATAAATCGGGTCTGCTGAAAACAAACCGCGGATATCAGGGAGGATATATGCTTGCAAAGGCTCCCGGAAAATATACCGTGGGAGAGATACTCCGCATCACTGAGGGAGACCTGTGTCCCGTGACCTGCCTGCGGTACTCCCCCAATGACTGTCCCCGTGCGGACGAATGTATGACCCTTTTTGTCTGGGAGGGGCTTTATAAAGCCATCACCGACTATCTGGACGGCATCACTCTGAGTGACATCATAGAAAGAGGAAACGAAGCAGATTTCTGTATATAAGTCCGAAATGAGGATCAAATAATTTTTTCACAAAAAATAAATATTTACCTTATCTTAACATATTGCGCCCAAATATATGGTAACATTAACTTGTGTTAAATCAACAGCATAGTAAAAAATGAAAGGATCTGAAAACATGGGATTTTTCGCAAACGCTGATGTGCCCGTTATTGCGGCGTTTATCCTGTACCTTGCAATGATGCTCGGTATCGGATTTTACTTCTCAAACAAGTCAAAGAAAACCAGTGACTACTTCCTCGGAGGCAGAAAGCTTGGAAGCTGGGTAACAGCAATGTCCGCCCAGGCGTCCGATATGAGCGGCTGGCTTCTTATGGGTCTGCCCGGAGCCGCCTACGCAACAGGTATGGGAAACTACTGGATCGCTATCGGTCTTGCAATAGGCACCATCCTGAACTGGATATTTGTCGCCAGACCCTTAAGACGCTTCACCGAGGTCTGCGGGGATTCGATAACCATCCCCCAGTATCTGCAGAACCGCTTCAAAACAAGCAGTCCCGTAGTAAGAATGGTCTGTGCGGCAGTAATATTTATATTCTTCCTTGTATACACCACCTCCGCATTTGTTTCAGGCGGAAAGCTGTTTCAGGTGGTATTCAACATCGACCCCGCTAATGAGGCTTACACAAAAGCGGCGGTAGTTATCTCCGCACTTATCATTATCACCTATACATTTTTCGGAGGCTTCAGCGCAGTTGCATGGACAGATTTTATACAGGGTATGCTCATGGTAATTACAATAGTAGCCCTGCCAATTGCAATGGTAAGCGCTACTCCCAATTTCTCATGGGATCTTGCAATGAATACACCAAAGGTGGGCACTGCCGATACAAGCGGATATATGTCCATGACAAGCGGAATGAGCTTCGTTGAAATTATAAGCAATCTGGCATGGGCGTTCGGATACTTCGGTATGCCCCACATACTTGTAAGATTCATGGCTATCAAGGACACAAAGAGCGTAAAAAAATCAGGCATTATCGCAGTCGTATGGGTGCTTATCTCCCTTACCGCTGCTGTACTGGTGGGTATCCTCGGCAGAGTTTATCTTGACTCACAGGGACAGATCCTTGACGCTGCATCACAGGAGCTTATTTTCATCACCACCGTTAAAAAACTGTTCCCATCCTTCCTTGGAGGAATATTCCTGTCTGCAGTTCTTGCGTCCATAATGAGTACAGCGGACAGCCAGCTTCTTGTTACTGCTTCTGCAGTGGTAAACGATTTCTACTCCATCATCGTCAAAAAGGAAGCCTCCGAAAAGAAAATGATGTGGATAAGCAGGATCTCCGTTATGATAGTAGCGGTCATCGCCTGCATACTTGCCATTAACCCCAACGACTCCATCATGGGTATCGTTTCAAACGCATGGGCAGGCTTCGGAGCCGCTTTCGGACCCGCCATACTGCTGTCCCTGTACTGGAAGCGTCTCACACTTAAAGGCACCGTTGCGGGCATCATCGGAGGAGCTGCAACCGTTATCTGCTGGATATATATCCTTCCCGCTTTCCATGATGCTATGCCCGGCTTCATTGATTTTGTGAACAGCCTGTATGCTATCATTCCCGGATGCATTGTTTCTGTGATCCTGACAGTTGCTGTCTCACTTGCAGACAAGGCTCCGTCCGAGGAAGTGCTGCAGATGTTCGACACTGCAAAAACAGAGCAGGCTTAATAAGCCGTCACAGTATAAGTTTTCTATAGGGGGTATTTTTATGAAGGTAAGAAAAGCAGTAATACCTGCAGCGGGATACGGCACAAGGATGCTCCCTGCTGCAAAAGCGATACCAAAGGAAATGCTCCCTGTATTTGACAAGCCTGCCATACAGTACATCGTTGAGGAATGTGTAAACGCAGGCATCACCGATATAATGATAATACTTTCACGGGGCAAGGATGCGGTAGAGGATCATTTTGACCGCTCCAACGATCTGGAGCGGAAGCTTGAAGCCGACGGCAAAACAAAAATGCTGGAGGATATGCGCCGTTTAACATCAATGGCGAATATCACATATGTCCGTCAGGCGGAGCAGCGGGGTCTGGGAGATGCGCTCCTGTGCGCAAGAAGATTCACAGGGGACGAGCCCTTCGCAGTGCTGTACGGAGACGATGTCATAATCGGAGAAGACCCTGCCGTTGCGCAGCTTTGCAGAGCATATGAAAAATACGGTCAGAGCGTTGTGGGGATAAGAGAGGTCTCCCCCCAGGAGGTCATGAAATACTGCTCAATGAAGCTGAAAAAAATTGACGAGAATTATTTCTCCATTTCCGATATCATTGAAAAGCCCACTCCCAAGCAGATATTTTCCAACTATTCTATTTTAGGAAGATGCGTCCTCCGCCCCGAAATTTTCGAGGTGCTGACACATACGCCTTATGGAAAGAACAACGAGCTGCAGCTTACCGACGCAATGAAAACTCTTGCCCAGATCAAGGGAATGATCGGCGTGGAGTTCACGGGAAGACGCTATGATATGGGAAATAAATTCAGCGCCCTCACCGCAAGCATTGAAGAAGGTCTCCGCAGCAGCGAGATAAGCGATCAGCTCAGGGAATATATAAAAAATCTTGCGGAGACTTTATAAAATGGCGGTACTTAAAATAGAAGATCTTTTCTGCGGATACGGCAAAAAGGATATTGTAAAAGGAATTTCATTTGAACTCCCTCCCGGAGAAATTTTATCGGTGATAGGTCCCAACGGCTGCGGAAAGACTACCCTTCTGAGGGCTGCGGCAGGGCTTCTCCCCATACGCTCGGGAGGGGTATATCTTGACGGACAGCCCGTTACGGAGATGTCCCACAAAGAACGTGCAAAACACATAGCCCTGCTGTCCCAGACAGGCACTGGCGGGGACTATTTTGACTACACGGTCTATGAGACCGTTGCAATGGGACGGTATGCACATCGGGACAGCATTTTCTCTGAGGCTTCGGGAGAAGACGAGGAAGCAGTCCGCAGATGTATGGATGAAGTCGGACTTACCGGTCTTGAAGATGAAAGCATAACCCGTCTTTCGGGAGGACAGCTCCAGAGGGTATTTCTTGCAAGAGCTTTTGTTCAGGAGCCTGATATAATTTTTCTTGACGAGCCAGCAAACCATCTTGACCTGAAATACGTTTCGGGACTTATCACGCTGTTAAAAAAATGGGTCGGTTCGGGACGCTCCGCAGTGGGAGTTTTCCACGACCCTGGACTTGCAGCGGCGGTGTCTGACAGGATAATGCTCATGGACGAGGGGCAGTCTGTTTTGTGCGACACGCCGTCGGAAGTCCTCCTGTCAGAAAGGATGAATGAGGTCTTTGAGACCGATGTAGGGGCGTATATGAAAATGGTATCCGCAGTCTTTCACAGTCAGTCCTGAATCCGGAATATTATCCGATGCTCCGTATAAAATATACCATACAGAAAGGAGTCCGGATATGAGATCAATATTGATAAAGGATACCACCAGAGAGGAAAGGATAAAGATCGTGAATCAGTCCCTTAATGTATGCGGACAATCATGCGAATTTTGCAATGGATGTGACAATCTGGGCGGAGGACGTATAGAATCCTATTACCAGCCATATATTGACGGTGAAAAGGAGCTCTCCCAGATCAATGCGGAGTACAGAAAGGGCTTGGTTCGCTGAATGATATCAGCGTTTGTTTTGTACACTATAGTGTAAATTATCATTTAGCGGCGCAAAGCGCCGCAACTGATTTGCACAAAGTGCAA
>JAFLUI010000150.1 GCA_022508825.1 Oscillospiraceae bacterium | reverse complement strand
TAATGTAATAATTCTTGGAAAGTCCGAATTCATCATGTTACCTCCTATATTTATTTGTTCTACGTAATGTAAATTATAACTCTTTACGTACCATTTGTAAATAGATTTCAAAAAAAAAAGTCGATAAATCTTTAGCTGCTTTTTGTGTAATAATATACAAAGCTATGTGGAAATAACAAACTTTCGCGGGCATTTCCGTACATTTTGTACATATAAGAAAGGAGAGGTGCTCCTGCAGGGAGCATGATCGGAATATGAAAGGTTACAGAATAAGTATACTTCGCCACGGCATCACCGAGGCAAATGAAAACGGCATCTACATCGGAAAGACCGATCTGCCTCTCTCAGAGGCGGGACGGGAGGCTCTGCGGGACAAATATGACATCTTTGACTACCCCAAGGTACAGAGAGTATATTCAAGTCCCCTTGAAAGAGCGGTACAGTCAGCAGAGATACTCTTTCCAGACCGTGAGATCGTCATCGTCGACGACCTGCGGGAAATGGACTTCGGAGTGTTCGAAGGTCTTGCAGCCGCCGATCTCATCGAGCTGGACAGCTACAAAAAATGGCTTAAAGGCGGTCTTGACAACCCTCCCCCCAACGGTGAGAGCCTGCGGAACATGATGCTCAGGTGCTATTCCGCCCTGAACCTTATCATCCTTAACATGATGCAGGAGGGCTTCACCCACACCGGAGTAATCACCCACTCGGGGATACTGATGAACATGATGTCCTGCTTCGGACTTCCCAAAATGAAGCCCATGGAGTTCGCCTGCGACCCGGGAGAAGGCTATGAGATCCTTGTCAGCGCAATGATGTGGCAGAACGGAAACACCTTTGAAATACTGGGAAGAATCCCCGGCAAAGAATAAATCCTGAAAGGAGTCCCCGCTTTGAAAACCCCTAAAGACCTCAAAAAGCATGTAAGTGAAAGGATCCAGTATTGCTGGGGAGAAAGCGTCATGATCTTTTTTGTCACCGCAGGCGCGTTTTCGGTATTTATCATTGCATGGATCATAATAAACAGCGTATCCGGTGCCATTACAAATGTTTATGATATCATTCTGTCTGTCGTCATGGAGCTGATCCTGCTTTGGCTGGTGCTCACTCCCTTTGCTTACGGAGTCAGATGGTACATGATACAGCAGGTCCGCGGAGAATCTGTCCCCGCAAGAGGTATATTCAGCTGCTATCTGTCACTGAGCAGGATGTTCAAGATCCTGCGTCTTGATCTTGCCATAACCCTGCTGAAGCTTTGCATCATCCTTCCTGCAGCCGCATCGGCAGGGGCTGCATATTATATGCTGACAAAGGGCGGGAATACATTATTATACTGTGCTGCCGCCGCTTTTATGCTGATATTTGCAGCACTTATCGTATTGTATGTTATTATCGGCATCAGATATTCGCTGATCTCCTTTATTTATGTGCTCAAGCCGGATCGTCCCTTCAAGGGTCTGCTGGCGGAAAGCAGGGAGCTTATGAAGGGCAAGATCCGCTACTGTGTCAGGATCCTGCTGTCACTGACAGGATCACTGATTCCCTGTGTACTGATCTTTCCCGCAGTATTTATTGTTCCGTATCTGCAAATGGTTTATACCGCTATGATAAACGAAATGATAAGGCAGGAGGAACGTTATGCCGATTATGAAGCAGGCTGAATTTACTGCAGACGCTTCGGAGGAGGGCTTAAGCTGCGGGGAGCTTCTGAAAAGACGCGGTGTTTCAAGACGTCTCACCGTGAAGCTGAAACGTCTGGAGGACGGCATCACCGTGAACGGTAAACAGATACGGACGGTGGACACCGTCCATGCAGGAGACATCATATCCCTCCGGTGCCTTGATGAAAGCCTCCTTGAGCCTAACAGCAGTCTTTATGTCCCCGTTGTTTACGAGGACGAGCAGGTGGTAGTCTTCAATAAGCCTGCGGCGATGCCTGTGCATCCGTCTGTAAAGCATCAGGGGGACACCCTGGGAAACTGCTTCGCCGCTATGTATCCGGGCCTGACCTTCCGTCCCGTGAACAGGCTGGACAGGGATACCTCGGGACTCTGCGCCGCAGCAAAAAGCAAATATGCCGCAAACCTGCTGGCAGGGAATATCTCCAAGGTCTACTATGCAGTAACGGAGGGAAAGCCTGTCCCGCATGATATGGACGATATTTCTATAAAATGGTATAAGACGGGAAATTCTTACAGGATAGAAGCTCCCATAGGAAGGGCGGGAGAGTCTATAATCCGCAGAGAGATCCGCCGCGATGGACAATATGCCGCAACTGAATATACTATATTAGAGTCGGACGGAAAGCACTCTCTTGTGAGAGTCCTGCCCGAAACGGGACGGACACACCAGATAAGGGTCCACTTTTCATCGGTAGGACACCCTCTGGCAGGAGACGATCTTTACGGAGGGAGCAGGTCATACTGTCAGGAGCAGGCGCTCCACTGCGGCGAAATGAGCTTAATAGGCAGCAGCGGAAGGACGGTCAGTCTTTTCTGTCCGCTGCGGGAAAATATGCAGAAGCTCATAGACGGCGGCTCCGAATAATTACAGCTTCCGCGGCTTTGTAACCGTTTTGTAACTTTTTTTGTAACCAAATTATCTCCATTTTACAAGGTCTCCCGACAAAATGGTTACAAAACACATCAATTTGTAACTGTTAATTTATTACATTTTGATCTGATTTTCGAGAAAAAATGAGGTTCGTTCACAATTCATTAACAGCACAATGCCAAATCCGAGCAGAAATAACGCCCATAATTTGTGCATACATCTAAAAAAAGTTAATAAAATATGACTTGATGCCCTAAAGTGTTGATTTTTGAAAAAAAAGAGGTATAATATTAATAATGTTACTGATTTGTAACCTTTAGACCTTCAGGGGTCTGATATATGTGTAGAAAAAAAGAAAGGAGAATCGGGATGAGCATTGATTCCGGTGCATTGGAAACAAAAGAGACAACAGTGACCGCGGATATGACAAATACAAAGAAAGAAAATATATTTGAATCCGCCATGGTCAGCATCGGCTCACTTGTTACATATCTGGCTTCCTCCGCTGTAAAACGCTCGCTTCGTGCAGTATGCTTTGCAGCGAGAAAGGTCGGAAGCGGCATTGTCCCGCTTCGGATAAAGTTAAGGAAAGAGCTCAGAAAGGTAATAAAAAAGATAACAGAGCCGGCAAGAAAGCTTTCCGATTTCAACGCAAAATTTTCAAAGAGAATCGACAAGAAGGGATTTGTAAGCGCAGTACTGCTTCAGGCATCCGATATAGCAGATGCGATAATGAAAAGCAGACGCTTCGCAAAGACTGTTGTAAATTACACTGTTCCCGTTCTTGGTATCGCATTGCTGATATCTGTCGTTTCCGATAAGGCTTCAGCCGATTACGGAGTGTCGGTAGAATATAACGGACAGGAGATCGGAGTTGTTTCCGAGGCTTCCGTTATAGACGATGCGCAGAAGGTTATTGATGAGAGAGCTACATACTACGATACTGGAAGCGAGACCTATATCACAGCTACGCTCACTCTTAAGCCTCTTGGAGCTCAGGATACCGTTATTGACGAGAAGACCCTTGCAGCAGCCATTCAGGAGCAGATAGAGACTCAGGCTCCGGTCATGGAAGCTCCCGCAGAGGAAAGAGAACTTGAGATCTACGGAGATGCAGAGGGCGAGACAGCGGACGGAATAAACGGAGAAGCAGGCAGTGCAGACGAGTCGGACAGTGAAGGCAGTATCAGAGGTTCACAGTCACCTGTAAGCCGCTCCGATGGTGATGACAGAGAAAGAGCTTTCGTTGTTACAGTAGACGGCGAGATCGTAGGCGCTGTTACCGATAATGACAAGATCGATGAATTTATTGAAAATATAAAGCATGACTATCTTACAGACGATGTTGTTGACGTTTCCTTTGACAAGGAGATCGAGTACACTTACGAACAGTTTGTAAGTCCCGACATGATAGTTGATCAGGAGGAGATAATTGACCTTCTTGATTCAAATGTTGCTGAGCCTGTTTTCTATGAGGTACAGTCAGGAGACAGCCCCTGGAAGATCGCACAGACAAACGATATCTCCCTTGAGGAGCTTGAAAGCTGTCCTGTGACCTTTGACGGCGAAGAGATCGAGGATATGACCAAGTTCCTTCCTGTAGGTGCAGTTGTTCAGCTCAGCGCAGAGGTTCCTTACCTTGGAATAATGACTACAAAGGAAGTTACCTACAGCGAGATAATTGATTACGATACCATCACAACAGAGGATCCCGATATGTACAAGGGCGACAGCGTTGTAAACGTCAAGGGCGTTGAGGGCGAAAAGGAAGTTACAGCACTTATCACCTATAAAAATGATATGCCTGTTCTGACAGAGGTTCTTAGCGAGACTATCATTTCCAGACCTGTAAACAAGGAAATGACAGTGGGAACAAGAGAGACAAGAACTCCTGTAAGCGAGGGCTCGGGAGGCTCAGGAGATTACTTCTGGCCCGTTGACGGCGGACGCATTTCAGCATATCAGGGTGACGGAAGAGGTCACAAGGGTATTGATATTGCAGCTCCTTACGGAACACCGATATATGCAGCAGAAAGCGGTACTGTTATTGAAACAGGAAGCGGCTGGAACGGCGGATACGGAAACTGCATAAGGATCCAGCATGCTGACGGAAACGTTACACTGTATGGTCACCAGAGCTCACTTGCAGTTGAATACGGCGACTATGTAGTAAAAGGACAGCTTATCGGTTATGTAGGAAGCACAGGAGATTCCAGCGGAAACCACCTCCACTTTGAGGTTCGTTCAAACGGTACTTATCTGAATCCTACAAATTGGGTTTCACAATATTAATTGAATATAAAAATCGGCATCCTGCAGGGTGCCGATTTTTTTTAGTAAGCTATTGGAAAAGAAGTATTTTGCGTATTGATTTTTCCAAAGGATAGTGTTATAATAATGGTAACAGGACAGAAAACAGGTGATGTCAATGATAGTTCATCCGAAAACCAAAGAGCAGCAGCACGAGGAAAATCTGAAAACCCTGCGGGCATTGCGTCCTCTGGACGACGATTTCATGCGTGAGCTGTTCAGAAATAATATGCTGTTATCGCAGGAGGTTCTGCGGATAATAACAGGCAAACAGGACTTGGTGATTATTCAGCAGGAAACGCAGTATGATCTCAAACGCCTTATGGGATTGAGGTCTGCCTGCCTTGATGTTTTAGCAACGGACAGCGAGGGGCGAAAGCTTAATCTTGAGGTCAATAGGGACGATAGCACTGCTGATCGTTTCAGAGCAAGATTTTACTCATCATCTCTTGATGTTGAATTTCTGAACAAAAACCAGAAATTCAGCGAGCTTCCAGAAACATATGTTATTTTTATTACAGAAAATGACATTTTCAAAAAAGGCAAACCGATTTACCGTATTGAACGCATAAATACAGATACAGGTGAGCCATTCAATGACGGTGAACATATCATATACGTAAACGGAGCATATGAGGGTGACACAGATATAGGACGTTTAATGCACGACTTCCGCTGCCGGGATGCCGATGATATGTATTTTGAATTGCTTGCAGAGAGAACACGCTATTTAAAAGAAGACCCGAAAGGAGTGAGTCATATGTGTAAATTGATGGAAGACAGAGTCAGAGAAGAAGCCGCTATAACAGAAAAATTAAAAGCATACCAAATTGCTTTAAAAATGCTTGAAAGAGGAAAAGACACCTTTGACGAAATCGCAAGCCTTACAAGTCTCACCATTGAAGAAGTACAGGAGCTCGCCGAGGAAAACAACATTGTAACCGTCTGACACACAACAGAAAAAGGAACAGCCTGCCGTGTATTTGAATGCGGCAGGCTGTTGTTACTTGCGGGCTTTGCTATCTAAATCATTTTTGCTCACTAAGGGCGTGGTGTAGATTTGCCAAATGCTTTGCATTTGCCTCCGAGTTTTGCTGCGCAAAACATCGGGCGGTCAAGGCTCAGCCTT
>JAFLUI010000015.1 GCA_022508825.1 Oscillospiraceae bacterium | reverse complement strand
TTATGTATGATACAAAAGAAGAAGTACAAAGAGCATATGAGATCATGAAAGAGGGAAGTAAGACAATATATAAAATGGAAGCCACTCCATACAGCTCCTGCCGGGTCGTTTTTGTTGACAGGTTCGGGATACGTTGGGGAATCATGACCGAGCAGACAGAGAGGTAAAGCCTGGTTTTCAATACCAAAAGAAAGCGGTTCAGGTGTGTGATCTGCGCCGCCGCATATATGTGAAAACAGCCTGTCGCTGGTTGAAATGCGGCAGGCTGTTTGTGCATATTCAAATAAGTTCTTTTAGTACCCATCGGTGCCCTCAATGGAATCGTCCTTGTCTATCCAGCGGTCTACGTTGATGGTGGTGTATGTATCCTTTGTGTTGCGTATGATGACCGTGGAGATACCCGCATTGATTATCATCCGCTTGCACATTGAGCAGGGCTCCACATCGCCGTAAAGCTCCCCCGTCTTTGCGTCGTGGCAGGCAAGATAGAGGGTGGCTCCCAGCATATCCGAGCGGGAGGCTGCGATTATGGCGTTTGCTTCCGCGTGGACGCTTCTGCAGAGCTCGTACCGCTGTCCCTTGGGGATATTCAGCTTTTCCCTTGTGCAGTAGCCAAGATCAACGCAGTTGGCGCGTCCTCTTGGCGCTCCCACATAGCCTGTTGAGACGATGCGGTCGTTGCTTACGATGATAGCCCCGAAATTTCTCCGCAGACAGGTGCCCCGTTCAAGGACTGCCTCTGCAATATCAAGGTAGTAATTTATTTTATCTCTTCTTTTATAAGCTTCCATTTCCGTCATTCCTTTCGTATGAAAATATATACATATTTAATATTATATCACATTTTCTCTGTCGGTGCAATACTTTATGAAAAAATCCTTTCAAAACTCTTGCATAAATAGGGAAGTTATGGTATAATTAATGAATTAAACTGTGTAAGGATCCTGAATAATGTCAAATATATTGCCTGATATTGTAAATATACTGCTGGACGCTCTTATAGACTCGGTAAAAATGCTGCCATTCCTTTTTCCGGCATTTTTGTTCATGGAGTATATCGAGCACAAGGCAGGAGATAAGCTTGTGCATTTCCTGAAAAAAACGGAGGGCGGCGCAGGCGGAGCCTTTGTTGGCGCTGCAGCAGGATGTGTCCCACAATGCGGATTTTCCGTTGCAGCGGCAAATCTCTACTCGGGAAGAGTCATCACAATGGGGACTCTTATTGCGGTGTTCATTTCCACCTCCGATGAAGCCATCCCCGTGCTTGTTGCCCATCCGGAAAGCATCGGAGCGGTCTGGAGGCTCATAGCTGCCAAGGTCGTCATCGCAGCTGCGGCAGGTATCCTCATAGACATCGTGATAAAAGCCCTGAAGCTGGGCTCGGAGGAGGACATCGGGGAGATATGCACCGAAAGCGGCTGCGGCTGCGGAGAGCACGGAATATGGTACTCCTCATTCAGACATACCCTCAGTATTTTTGTGTTTATACTCATAGTTAATGTGATACTCGGTGCGGTAATGGCTTTCGCAGGAGAGGAAGCTGTGTCCCGCTTTCTCGGCAGTATAGGGATATTACAGCCTGTTTTATCGGGTATTGCGGGCATGATACCCAACTGCGCCGCTTCCGTCCTGATAACAGAGCTCTACGCTGACGGCGCCATCACCTTCGGCTCTGCCTTAGCGGGGCTTTGCACCGGCGCAGGAGTGGGTCTGGCGGTGCTTTTCCGTGCAAACAGGAATATCAGGGAAAATTTTGTCATAACCGGTATCATCTTTGCCATAGGGGTACTGAGCGGTATGATCGTAAATCTGTTCTGAAAGGGGTGCTTTTGTGAAAGCCTTTGCAGAATTTATAAAAAAGGAATTTCTTCTTGTCATAGCAGGACTTGCGGCGCTTGTTTCCTGCCTGCTGGTCCCGGTGACAAACTATATAGATTATATCGACACAGACACCATAGGACTGCTTTTCTGTCTTATGATATCCGTGGCGGGCTTCCGTGAGAGCAATCTGCTTTCGGCGCTGTCCAGGAAGCTTCTTGGCAAGGGGACGGCTTACACCCGCAGGACGGGCATCGTGCTGGTGTTTATTGCCTATTTTTCCGCCGTGTTTTTTACCAATGACGTTGCCCTGATAGCATTTGTGCCTCTGACTGCGGCGATCTTTGCGGACAAGCCGGGAACGATGTCCTATGTGATAGTTCTTCAGACTGCGGCTGCCAATCTGGGAAGTATGCTTACACCATTTGGAAATCCTCAGAATATCTATCTTTATGCATACTATAAAATGACTCCCGGGGAGTTTTTCTCTGCTACCGTCCCTGTTTTCCTTCTGGGAGGAGTTCTGATACTTATTCTGTGTCTGTTCATAAAAAATGAGCCTCTGACCATCCACGGACGGGAAAATATAAAGCTTGGCAAAAAAAGCTTTATCATAATGTATACCCTGCTTTTCGTTCTGTGTCTGCTGGCGGTTTTCGGAGTGCTGGACGTCATCGTGGTGTTTGCGTCGGTATGCGTGGTGGCAATAATACTTGATCTCAGGCTTTTTACCGGAGTTGACTACAGTCTGCTGCTGACCTTTGCGTTCTTCTTCATTTTTGTGGGGAATATCCAGAATCTGGAGCCTGTAAAGAATCTGGTCACCTCTTTAGTAACAGGACGAGAGATGCTTGCATCTGCTGTTATAAGTCAGGTGATAAGCAATGTTCCCGCGGCTATCATGCTTTCGGGATTTACTGACAAAGCAAAAGCCCTTGTTCTGGGCGTCAATATAGGCGGTCTGGGGACTTTGGTGGCAAGTCTTGCCAGCGTTATATCCTTCAGGATATATATGGAGACAGAAGACGCCAAGCCTATAAAGTATATGGCTACCTTTACAGGTATATGCCTGCTTCTTCTGGCGGTCATATTCCCATTTGCTATGCTGTTCCTTAACAAGTGACAATATTATGTAAATACACCGTTCCCCTTGATTTTTAAGCCAGTGGGGTGTATAATTTGTAAGGTAAGCCAAATTTTTATGAGGATTCTATTATGAGCATAAATAAACCTATCACAAAGCGAATATCAGCACTGGTGTGCGCTCTTGCCCTGCTTTCGGCATGGGGAGGGGCTTCTGCTTCTGCGTCTGCAGGAGCATCGTCCTACAGCGACACGGGCAGTGTTATCATAAATATAGATACATCCTCGGGACACAAGAATATAAGTCCCTATATATACGGCATCAGCGCCGAAAGCGGCCTTGATGACATGAATGTCAATGCGGTGAAGCAGTCCGATAAAAGAGTATCTGTCTATAACTGGGAAAATAACTACTCCCGCGGCGGCGGCAGAAACACTCAGACGCTGATCGTCGGGTATCCTGCAAACAGACGGCAGGAGCCGGGTCTGTATGCGGACTCGCTGGTATCGCTGGCAAAACGTTACGGCATATCCTCAAAATATGTTACTCTTCAGATAACGGACTTTACGGCAGGAGGCATGGACGGGGCTCTGAAAAAGGTTCTTTTTCACAAGACTGACGGTTATCTTTCAACTCCCGATACAGAGGACGACAGCGTCTACATGGACGAATACGTAAGCTATCTTGTAAACAGGTACGGATATGCTGCCGACGGGGGTATAAACGGATATTTCCTGGGAAATGAGCCTGAAAATTACTCCGAGCTCTATCCTGATTCAATGGAGGAGCGCTTTACGGCAGAAGAGCTTGTGTCCCGTTCCTCTGAGCTTGCTTATGCGGTAAAGAAGATAGACCCTACAGCTCTGGTGTACGGACCGTCCCTGAGCGGCATAGAATCGTATATAAATATGGGCAATTCGGACGACTGGGACAAGTACAGCAGCGAATACAGCTGGTATATAGACTATTACCTTGATTCAATGAGAAGAGAATCGGATACAATGGGAATAAGGCTTCTGGATGTGCTGGATCTCCATTATCAGACAGAGGCAGTCAATGGACTGTCCCAGCCTGTCATAGGCAGCAGCGCCCCCATATCCGACGGCATACGGATGCAGGCTCCCCGCATCCTGTGGGACAGCAGCTATACGGAAAACAGCACCGCGGCGCTTATGCACAATCAGCATATCCCGCTGATACCGACGCTGGAGGCGTCTATAAATATGTACTATCCGGGGACAAAGCTTTCCTTCTCCGAATATAATTTCGGCGGGGGGAATGTTGTAAGCGGAGGCGTTGCCGAAGCTGATGTTCTGGGAATATTTGCATCCCACGGCATCCACATGGCGTGCGCAAGACCTGATACTGACGACATTTCATATATAAAGTCTGCAATAAATATCTACACGAACTATGACGGTGAAGGGGGACGGTTCGGAAATACCCTCGTCCGCGCAGATAACGGCGGGGACATAATGAGTTCGGTGTATGCGTCTGTCAGCGGCAGTGACGAAAGCCTGCTCAAGGTCATAATGATAAATAAGAATCAGACCGCAAAAAAGTCTGCGGAGATAAATATAAAGTCAGAATACGATTTCAGTTATGCGGATATATACAGCTTTAACGGTGACAGTCCCGAGATCGTAAAACAGGACAGCATTGACGTGATATCCGGTAACAGCCTCACCATTGATCTGGAGCCAATGTCTGTATATATGATGGTCCTTGACAGCGGAGATGATGACGATATACTTGACGACTATACAGTCACTGAGGAGACTTCCATGACCGAGGACGATTCAGGCGGCGAGGTCACCGATATCAGCGGAATAACGGAGCCGGCTGTATCGGAGCATGAGCATGTGGAGGCTTCCACTTATTCTCCCGCTCCCACTACGGAAGACTTTCCCGATGATGATGTGACAGAGGCAGCAGCTTCCGTAACATCTGTAAAAAAAGAAGAGCCGGACATTGAAGATACGGAGACTGCCACAGACGCAGAGACAGATCCTGCCGGAGATGAACAGGGTCATGTACCTGCAGGAATAAAGGCGGTCGTATCTGTCCTTGTTGCCGCTGTTGTGCTTGTTATGGGGTATATTCTTGTAAATGACTATCTCTTAGGGAAGAATAAGAAAGGCTGATAGAAATTTGTTTGTATTTTTTGTGCAAAGCCTATAAAAAAAGAAATTAATAATGTAGATTGTGTATAAAATATACTGTTGCCTGTTTACAAGTTAAGAAAAATGTATTAAAATATAAGTATATATCTATTTTTTTAGCAGGGGTGATGTTGTTGAAGGTCAAATTAAAGCTGGCTCTGGCTTTTTTGCTGATGGCATTAGCTCCTGTTATTATACTTAATGCAGTTTTTTCCGGCAGTATAAAGGATGCGTATATCAGCCTGATGGCAACAAACACCAAAAATATTATCAGCAATCAGGCTGAAAGCATAAATCTGTACCTTGAAGATATAGGCTCCAGTACCAAGGAGATAGCTTCCTCCGATTCTATGAGAAGGTATACCCAGGAAAGCAATGACCCGGGCTTTTCCGTGTCGGAGGATAATGAGGACTTTCAGACTATAAAAACAAGACTTACCAATCTGACTGCGTATAATAAATCACTTATGAAGGTAATGGTCATCAATAACTCAGGACTTATAATAGCTTCCACGGAGGACAGCGATGTGGGAGAGACTATGTCAAACTATAATGGCTTCTTTGCTCTTGCAATGGACGGCAGCGGCATTTCTTCCTTTAATATGAGCGGAGAAAAGGATAATAATATGCCGGTGTTTTTTGTTGCAAAGTCAGTTTTTTCCTATGACAATGAGCGTCAGGGAATAATTTACGAGCTGTATGACACGGAGTATATACAGAGGTATATGAACAACGCCCAGCTTGATAAATATACCGTGATATCGCTTATGGACAGCAGCGGAAATATATTTGAGTATCCGTTCAAGACCTTGAAGGGGTATACAGAGAACAAGACCTACAGCGGAGCAAATGATTTTCTCCGTGATGCTATAAATCCGTCCGGAAGCAGTAAGTATGATGAGTCATACGATTTTTCGGACGGCAAAAACAAGCGTACAATATTCAAGTACAGCGTTTCCTCCAGCGGATGGACGATGCTTGCCCTTACAGACAAATTAAGCTTTGAGCAGCAGGTATATAAAAGCACCAGACTTATGAGAACAGTAACCTTTGTTGTAGCGGTAATGGTGTGTGTGGGCGCATTTCTGTTCATGCATTTCTTCACAAGACCTATCTATGAGATACTTCAGATATCCCGTCAGAAGGAAAACGGAAAATCGGATGTGAAGTTCCGTGTCCGGGGCAATGATGAGTTCAGTATGATGGGCAGGGCTTTCAACAAGATCCTTGACGATATGTATGAGAGCGAACAGCGTTACAGAAGTATTGCCGAAATGTCCAACAATATAATTTTCGAGATAAATCTGAAAAAGAATACGGTTTTTGTTTCAAAGAACTTTGACAAGAAATTCAGCTTCCGTCCCACGGATAACTCCATACAGGAAAGCTTTCTTTATAAAATGCGCATACATAAGGACGATCAGGAAAAATTCGCCAATGATGTTGACCGCATATTGGGTCCCGCAAATTCCATTCAGGGAGAGTACAGGGTAAAGAGCATTTACGGAGACTTCATATGGGTCATGATAAAGGCTAACAAGTTCCTTAACCGTGATGAGGTACCTACAAAGGTAATAGGCGTTATCCTGGATATCGACCGTGAGAAAAAGAGTGAGATGCACCTTATCCAGAGGGCAAATTATGACGCTCTTACGCAGATATATAAGCGTGAGACCTTCATAGAAGCTCTTTCTGCCGAGATAGACGCTTCAATGCACAAAAGCAGCTTGTCTGCTGTCATGTTCTTTGACCTGGATGATTTCAAGCACTTTAATGACGAATATGGTCATGCCTGCGGCGACGAGGTACTTAAATTTGTGGCGGATACCATCAATGAGATAAGCTTTGACAGAGGCTTTGCGGGACGTTTCGGCGGAGATGAGTTCGTGGCGTGTCTGACAAATCTTACCTTGTACGGCGATGCCGGAAAGATAGCTCAGGAGGTCATAGATATTCTGGGCAAGGGCTTTATTTCCGAGTCTACGGGAATGAAGCTGGAGGTACACTGTTCTATCGGTATTGCTTTTGTGAAGGAAAGCGGAAAGACTGCTGAGGAGGTCATTTCTGCTGCTGACGGAGCTATGTACGACATCAAAAAGCACGGAAAATCGGCGTTTGCATATGCGAAGTCGGGGGCTCAGGCTTCCTTGGAGGCAGGTCTTGCTCCCGGAACAAGCAAGATAGACAGTGATGTTGAGCTGTTTGCTGCTGATTCCGAAGAGGGCGCATAAGGGTCGGACTGTACAGGGAGCTAAGGACGGTACAGCATAGGCTTGTCCGGAAAATGCAAATAAGAATGGGCTGTCACATTGTGATGAACTATGTGACAGCCCTTTTTGTATGGCATCTTCTGATATCACCCGATATTTCCGTTGCCGGTGGGAAGCAGGTTGAAATTTCTGTTGGGACGCTGATTGGGAACAAAGAAGTATACAAACTTCACTGAGAATATGTCGCAGAGCAGAAAGTTGGCGTTTACGTCGTCGTAAAGGGTTATGTAGCTTGTTCCGACATGGAAGATCTGTCCCTGCTTGCGGTGGAGTTGATCGGTCCCGATGAGAAATTCGATAACAACATAGTTTCCGATATTTTTGGCAAGGATATTCTGTATAGAGCCCATCATTTCCTCTGAGTCAAAGGTCTGCTGGGGAGGGGTCACAAATTCCGGATGCTCCCGCAGCAGTCTTTCTACCCATGCCCTGCTTTCTGCAACGTTTCGGTCAGGGGGGAGGGGTGTTAAAACGCCGCTCTGGTCGCTTCCGATTATGCTGCTGTTCCAGGCGTTGCTGTTTCCTGTATTTCCGGTGCTGCTGTTCTGCCAGTTTTCGCTGCCGTTGTTATTTCCGTTCAGGTTTGCACCGCTGCTGTTGTTATTGCTGCTTTCGTTAGTGCTGTTATTGGTGCCGGCATTATTATTCCGGTTATTGTTATTATTCCTGTTCCACTGATTGTTTGACGCGTTTCCGTTCATAGAAAAACATTCCTTTCGTTAAGGGAGTATTGTCTCAGGTTTCTGCATATGCGGCCGTTGGATTGTAGAAGCAGTGGTTTCCTATCCGTATGGCGAACTCTCCCACACGGGTCGGGAAAAATTGCTGACATTCGGGACTGTAGGGATTGAAGAACCACAGGGCAAATCCAAGATTTGTCAGACGATTCCCTGCTATAGCCCAGTTGGCGATGTCATAATGCTGCTGCTCGGGACGCATATTGTAGATATTTTGTAAATTTACATTTCCGCCGAGAGTTTCAGCGGCACATTGGAACTGTCCTTTCTGATAGACGACACCTCTGAGGGTGTAGATCCTGCCGTATTCGCCGTAGGTGATGTTGACTCTGTTCATCACGACGCTTGCAACGGCTTTCATACCGTTTTCCCCCTCGCCTCCCGCCTCACATTGTACGATACGCGCGAGAAGCTCAACATCGGAGTATGCCAAGTCAGTCCCCTCCTTTTTAAAATATTTATTCGCTCTTTTTGTCCGATATGTCACAACTTTTTTGATACCTATTGATTTTACAGGGATATTGAGGTAAAATATTAATATAACAACAGGAGGTTTTTGCTATGGCTTGCTTTGATCTTGCGGCGGTTTTTACCGACCATATGGTACTTCAGAGAAATAAGAAGATAAATATCTGGGGCAGCGCTTATAACGATACTGTAGTCACTGCCGAAATAGACGGGAAATCCGCTTCCGCAAAGACGGCGGGAAACAAGTGGGTGCTTTCCCTCCCTCCCATGGAAGCGGGAGGTCCCTATGACCTGATTGTCAGGGACAACAAGGGCGGTGAGATCGTCCTCCATGACGTTATGATAGGCGAGGTATGGCTTGCAGGGGGACAGTCCAATATGGAGCTGGAGCTGCAGAACGCCCTGAACGGCAGGGAGGTCCTTGCAAATATCACCGATGACGTGAATGTCCGCTTCTATTACACCCAGAAGATATCCTACATAGACGACTATTTCCACTTTGCTGAGCGTAACGGCTGCTGGACTGTGGCTTCTCCCGAAACTGCGGGAAACTACTCTGCAGTGGGCTTCTACTTTGCCCGTGTACTTGCAGCAAGGCTGGGCGTTACCGTGGGTGTCATCGGCTGCAACTGGGGAGGCACCTCCGCTTCTGCATGGACAAGCAGACAGTACCTTGAAAAGGACTCCGATACAAGAGTTTACATAGATGACTACGAAAAGGCTATGGAGGGCAAGACCTTTGATGATTACTGCAAAGAGCTGGCAGAGTTTGAGGACTGGTACAATCAGTGGCAGCCTAAAATAAATGAGTTTTACGCAAAAAATCCCGAGGGCACATGGGACGAGGCACAGGAGTACGCGGGAAAGTCCCGCTGGCCGGAGCCCTTGGGACCCAAGTCTCCATACCGACCCACAGGACTTTACGAGACCATGCTTATGCGGATATGTCCCTACACGATGGCGGGGTTCATTTACTATCAGGGGGAAAGCGATGACCACCGTCCTTACACCTACTATAAGCTGTTAAAGACTCTTATCGAGCAGTGGCGTGAGGACTGGAATGACGATTCCATGCCCTTCCTCTTTGTTCAGCTCCCCATGTTTATAAACAGGGGCGAGGAGGACAGAAAGAACTGGTGCATTATCCGAGAAGCCCAGATGAGAGTGCATCAGACTGTTAAGAATACCGGTCTTGCGGTCATTCTCGACAAGGGCACCTACGGGGACATCCACCCTGTCGACAAGGAGCCGGTAGGTGAAAGACTGGCTCTGCAAGCTCTTTATCATGTTTACAATACGATCTCCGAGGACGAGGCTTACGGTCCTGTATACAAGGACTTTGAGTACACGGACGGGGGCATTATGCTGGACTTTGACCATGCAAAGGACGGCTTTGAGCTTAAGGGCGAAAAGGCGACAGGCTTTGAGATAGCAGGCAGAGACAAAAAATTCCATCCTGCGGACGCATGGTTCAAGGAGGACAAGATATTTGTCCGTTCTGCAGAGGTATCAGAGCCTGTTTATCTGCGGTATAACTGGGTAAATTACGGCGAGGTGACTGTTTTCGGCAGGAACGGCATCCCTCTTGCACCATTCAGAACACACAGAAGGGACGGTGCTTGAAAATCAGAGATTTTCAAGCTTCGAGTTTTGTTTTCCTCACTGCCGTTCGGAATTTTGCTGACGCAAAACCACAAAACATCGTCAAATAGGAAAGAGGATCATAAATAATGAAGATTTCATCACTGTTCGGCAATGGAAGGACAGTCTTATCATTTGAGGTTTTCCCGCCGAAAAAGACAAGTCCCGTGGAGACCATCTACAGCACTCTTGCAGAGCTGAAAGACCTGTCTCCCGACTTTATAAGCGTGACCTACGGAGCAGGGGGCAATGCTGCGGACACCACTACCTGCGATATTGCAGCCTATATAAACAGGGAGCTGGGGATACCCTCTGCGGCACATCTGACCTGTGTTTACAGCACAAAGGAGGACATCCTGACCCGTCTTGGACAGCTTAAGGAGCGGGGGGTGGAAAACATCCTTGCTCTGCGTGGGGACGTGAATCCGGATATACCCCGTCTCCATGAGTTTGAGTATGCCAGTGACCTGACCCGTTTTATAAAGGAGCACGGGGACTTCCACGTTTCCGGGGCTTGCTATCCCGAGGGGCACCTTGAAGCAGAGAGCATGGCAAAGGACATTAACAGTCTGAAAATAAAGATAGAGGCGGGAGCGGAGCATCTTATGTCTCAGCTTTTCTTTGACAACGCTCTGTTCCATAATTTCAGGGAGATGCTGGAAATTGCAGGGATAGCCGTCCCTGTTGAAGCGGGAATAATGCCTGTCACCAACAAGAAGCAGATAGAGCGGATGGTGTCAATGTGCGGGGCAAGTCTGCCGTCAAAATTTTCCAAAATGATGCAGAAGTACGAAAACAATCCCGAGGCTCTCAGGGACGCGGGTATTGCTTACGCTGTCGACCAGATAGTTGACCTTATTTCAAGCGGAGTGGACGGTATCCATCTTTATACCATGAACAATCCCTACGTGGCGCGGAAGATCAGCGAAAGCGTAAGGTCACTGCTGTAAAAAGGACGGTCATGTAAATGAATATTACGGTAAGAGGTTACAGGAAACAAGACCTGCCCTCAATGATAGAAATATGGAACGAAGTAGTTGAGGAGGGAGTAGCTTTTCCACAGGAGGAGCTTCTGACGGATACCACCGGAAAGCAGTTCTTTGACTCCCAGACCTGCTGCGGAGTGGCGGAGGACACTGACACCGGGAATATCCTCGGACTTTATATACTCCATCCAAACAATGTGGGACGGTGCGGTCATATCTGCAATGCAAGCTATGCTGTCCGGTCGGATATGAGAGGTCTGCACATCGGTGAAAAGCTGGTGTCCGACTGCCTTTTGCAGGGACGAGAGCATGGCTTCGGAGTGCTGCAATTTAACGCAGTGGTGGCGACAAACGTCCATGCCCGTCATCTTTACGAGCGGTTGGGCTTCGTTCAGCTGGGGACTATCCCAAAGGGCTTCCGCATGAAGGACGGACACTATGAGGATATATGTCCATACTACCATGAATTGTGAAACGGAATATGCTTATGATAGAAAAAATAAACCGTGACGAGGCTTTCCGCTATATGGGTCTTAAAGGAGAGATTTCCCGGGAAATCTCTGATATGGCTGATGAGTGCGAAAAGCGTCTGCTTGAAGCGGCAATCCCCAGATATTACTGGGTCTATGCAGAAATTTCAGAGGTCTCAGAGGACGCTGTCACGCTGAAAGGGTACAAGCTTGTACTGCGGGGCAGGGATATTTCCGCCCACCTTAAAGACTGCTTCGGAGTGGCTCTTTTGTGCGCCACCCTCGGCGAGGGCGTGGACAGGCTGCTGCGGACTGTTCAGGCAGAGGACATGGCAAAGGCTCTGATGGTGGATGCTCTTGCTTCTGCGGCGGCAGAGCAGGTCTGCGATGCTGCCGAAAACGAGATAAGAGACCGATTTCCCGGGAAATATACAACATGGCGCTTTTCTCCCGGATACGGGGACTTTCCCCTTGAATGTCAGGGGGACTTCCTTGCAGCGGTAAACGCCATGCGCACTGTGGGAGTTTTTCTTACCGCAGGGGGACTCCTTACACCTACAAAGTCCGTCACCGCTGTAGTGGGACTCTCTGACAGTCCCGTACCTGCAAAAAGACGGGGCTGCGGCTCCTGCAGCATGAGGGAGAGCTGCACATTCAGAAAATCGGGAGGACACTGTTGATATGAGTGAGAAGAAAAGGAATTTTTACCGTTTGTTGGAGGAAAACGAGTTCGTCTTTCTGGATGGTGCCATGGGTACCCAGCTTCAGAAAAAGGGCATGGAAGCGGGAGCGATACCCGAGCTTCTGAATCTGGAAAAGCCTGAGTGGCTCAATGCTATTCATGGGGCGTATATTGAAGCAGGCTCTCAGATAGTCTATACAAACACATTCGGCTGCAACCGTCACAAGCTTGCGGGCACAGGCAGGACGGTGGAGGAGATCGTCTCTGCCGCTGTTCAGAACGCAAAAAAAGCCTGCGGGGAAAAGGCTCTTGTGGCTCTGGACATCGGTCCCATAGGACAGCTTTTAGAGCCTACGGGAAGCCTTACATTTGAGAAAGCCTACGATATTTTCAAAGAGCAGGTCATTGCGGGAGAAAAAGCAGGGGCTGACCTTATCGTCTGCGAGACCATGACCGATCTTTACGAAGTAAAAGCCGCACTCCTTGCGGCAAAGGAAAACAGCGATCTCCCAGTCATATGTACTATGACCTTTGAGCAGAACAGACGTACCTTCACGGGCTGCTCGGTGTCCTCTATGGCGCTTACCCTTGAGGGTCTGGGGGCGGATGCTGTTGGCGTGAACTGCTCTCTGGGTCCCAAGGAGCTTGAGCCTGTTATTGCAGAGCTTTCAGAATGGACCACCCTCCCCATTATCGTAAAGCCTAACGCCGGTCTGCCCGATCCCGTTACAAATGAGTATGATATCACTCCCGAACAATTTGCGGAAAGCGCTGCGGGTCTTGTAAAGTACGGCATTAAAATAGTGGGGGGCTGCTGCGGAACGGATCCCCGTTTTATAAAGGCTGTCACCGAAAGGCTTAAGGGCATGAAGTCCGTAAAAAGGGAGGTAAATATCCCTGCGGCGGTGTGCAGTCCTGCTAAGACGGTGATAATAGATCAGCCCCGGATAATCGGCGAGCGCATCAATCCCACGGGAAAGAAGCTCTTTAAAGAAGCCTTGAAACGGGGGGACATCGACTACATTCTCGGTCAGGCGATAGAGCAGGTGAACGCAGGAGCGGACATTCTGGACGTGAATGTGGGTCTGCCCGACATCGACGAAAAGGAAATGATGGTGAGGGTGGTCAAGGCGCTCCAGAGCGTCACCGACCTGCCCCTGCAGCTTGATTCTACCCGTCCCGACGTTCTGGAGGCGGCACTGCGGGTCTATAACGGAAAGGCTATCGTCAACTCGGTAAACGGCGAGGAGGGCTCGCTTGAAGCCATCCTGCCCATTGTGAAAAAATACGGTGCGGCTGTTGTGGGTCTGACACTGGACGAAAATGGTATTCCCAATGCGGCTGAGGGGCGTTTTGCTCTGGCGGAAAAGATACTTTCGAGAGCGGAGAAAGTCGGCATACCAAGACAGGACGTATTTATCGACTGTCTGACTCTTACTGCCTCCGCTGAACAGGCGGCGGCTATGGAGACTCTGAAAGCTCTGAACAGGGTCAAGACTGAGCTGGGTCTTAAAACTGTACTGGGAGTGTCAAATATTTCCTTCGGGCTTCCCAACCGTGAGCTTGTGAACTGCAATTTCCTGCAGATGGCTCTCACGAACGGTCTTGACCTGCCTATAATCAATCCTAACGCCGCTCTTATGACGGGAGCGGTAAGAGCGTATAAGCTCCTTGCAAATATCGACAAAAACTCCGCCGAGTTCATCGCTGCCTATTCGGAAAGCAATATAACAGCCACAGTCAGCGGGGCTCAGGGGGCATCATCTGCGGCAAAGGCGGAGGCAAACGACCTGCCGTCGGCGATAGCAAGCGGTCTGAAAGCGGAAAGCGCACATCTGACAGAGGAGCTTCTTAAGACTCACGACAGCATGGATATCGTTGATAATATGCTTATTCCCGCTCTTGACATGGCGGGGGCTGAGTTTGAAAAGGGAAAAATTTTCCTCCCTCAGCTTATTATGGCGGCGGGAGCGTCCCAGGCTGCATTTGAGGTCATACGGAAGCATATGCTGAAAAGCGGAGGAGAGACGGTCAGCAAGGGAAAGGTGATTCTCGCCACTGTCAGGGGGGATATCCACGATATCGGCAAGAATATCGTAAAGGTACTGCTGGAAAACTACGGATTTGAGGTCATAGACCTTGGAAAGGACGTGCCCTGCGGGACTGTCTTAGAGGCGGCAGTCAGTCACAAGGCAAAGCTGGTGGGACTTTCCGCGCTTATGACCACCACTCTCGGAGCAATGGAGGAGACGGTGAAGCTGCTCCGGGACAACAAGGCAGAGTGTAAGATCGTTGTGGGTGGAGCTGTCCTCACTCCAGAGTATGCGGAAAAGATCGGCGCGGATTTCTACGCAAAGGATGCCAAGGAGACCGTAGATATCGCAAGAAAAGTGTACTCCGTTTAAGTGCAACGATAATTCATATCTAACTCGCCCCCTTGATAGGGGGCAAAATATACTAAGTCGTTTCTTATTTACTAACGGTGGGGTGTAGATTTGACAAATGCTGACGCATTTGCCTCCGAGTTTTGCTGAGCAAAACATCGGGCGGTCAAGGCTTAGCCTTGTGACATTATTATAATTTTTTATGTAAAAAAATTAAAATATAAAAAATTGACAATAGTTTTATTTTGTGATAAAATATAATTGTATATTATGCTGATTTTATCAGCATAAAATTTATGTTTCGGCACTTACCGGTTATGGGGGTTCAAACAATGTTCAATGGCAGAAAGATCATTGCAGTATGTGTAGCCAAGGCGTTTGATATGAATTCATTTGAGTATATATGTGAGCTGAATAAAAGTGCTGTTGAAAAAGGGTTCAGTCTGTTTGTCTATCAGCCAAATACCGACCTTGATCACGGAGACCGCAACGATATTGGTGAAAAATATGTTTTTGATCTGATGGATTTCGATAAGATCGACGGTGTCGTTATTTTCAGCGAGATAATCAAGGATAACGCCCTGTCTGACGCTCTTGCCGAAAAGGCAAGGAAGCATAACAAGCCTGTAATTGCAGTGGAAAGATTTGTTGAGGGCTGTATCAATGTCAAATACGATTATAAGGACTGCTTTGAAAAGATAGTCCGCCATATCATCGTTGACCATAAGCTTACCAAGGTCAATTTCATTGCGGGCTTCGAGGGCAATGACTTCTCAGAGGAGCGTCTGAACGTATATAAAAAGGTCCTTGAAGAGCAGGGGATACCATACGACCCCGAGCGTGTAGGATACGGCAATTTCTGGGAGGATCCTACAAGGGAAGTCATGGCAAAATTCCTGGCAGAGGGCAAGGAGCTTCCCGAGGCTATCATATGCAGCAACGACACTATGGCTATGACTGCCTGCAAGTGTCTTTACGAAAAAGGATACAGTGTGCCTGAGGATGTGCTTATCTCGGGCTTTGACGGTATTGACGAGGAAAGATACCATACTCCCAGGCTTACTACCTGCCGCAGCAGCAAAAGTCAGATGGCAAGTCTTATCGTGCAGCTTATTGAGGATCAGATGCAGGGCAAGGAAGTGCCTGACGAGGCTGTGGTAAGCTTTGAGATGGTGATTTCGCAGTCCTGCGGATGCGTCGACCGCAAGGCAATTGATGCTACCACTGTTCTTGCTGATATGCAGGTAAGGCTCAACTGGTACCAGACCTGCAGCCTGTCCATGACAGGTATCCTTGCCCAGATAAGCAGCAAGAGAAATCCTCAGCTTATCATTGAAAATCTCCACGGCAATGAGGTATTTTACAACGTATACTGCTGCATCAATACGGACGCTCTTAACCCAAAGAGCGGTCTTATAGAAAGCGATAACGCCAAGCCTTTCACGGATGAGATGCTGATGGTCTACAGGGGCAACTGGCAGGAGCCAAGTCAGCGGGTAATAAAGTTTGACAGAAAGGATATCGCTCCTGAGTACGAAAAGTACATTGACATGAATAACCCCATTGTATTTACCTGCATCCACTACCTTGATGTTCCTATCGGGTATTTGTGCATAAACTATTCCCTGTTTCTTCGTGTGTATGAGCGTATACCTCAGATAGCGGAGGCATTCGGCACAGGCTTCGGAAATGTAAGGATGTATACAGCCATGGAGCGTCTTTACACTCATGACACTCTTACAGAGCTTTACAACAGGCGGGGCTTCTATCAGCTTATTGCGTCCCGGTTTGAGACTGCGCAGAATAATCCTGAGCTGTCGATGGCGATAGTTTCCGCCGATCTGGACGGACTTAAATACATAAACGACAACTTCGGACATTCCGAGGGCGACAACGCCATAAAAGTGGTGGCTATGGCACTTGAATATGCCGCTGTTGAAGGGGAGATATGCTCCAGATTCGGCGGAGACGAGTTTGTTGTGGCAGGTATAGTACAGAATGAGAACACTTATGCAGATGAATTTAAAAGCCGTGTAGACGAGTATATCGAACGGTACAACAGCGTCAGCGGCAGGCCCTATAAAGTAGAGACCAGCATAGGAATCGTATGCTTCAAGCCTCAGGGGACTACCATTGATGAAATGATAAAGCAGTCCGATAACCTTATGTATGCTGACAAGGCAAGTCATAAGGAGGTTCGCAGCAGGGTAAGGTACGACTAAGGGCAGGATACGGTCATAGTATAAAAATTAAAAGGGTCTGTTCAGCAGACCCTTTTTGGTATTTTTAATCCAATATCCTTCCGTCTGTGGAGATAACAACTACCCTCCATGGAATAAACTTTCCGCTTGCCTGAAGCGCCTGCTTCACGGCATTTTCTATTCCTCCGCAGCAGGGGACCTCCATACGGGCAACAGTGACGCTTTTGATATTGTTTCCTGCAATGATATGTGTCAGCTTTTCGGTGTAGTCAACATCGTCAAGCTTGGGACAGCCCACTAATGTAATATGATTGCGGATAAACTCATTGTGGAAGTTCCCGTATGCATATGCTGTGCAGTCGGCAGCCACAAGCAGGTTTGCGTCCTCAAAGTATGGAGCCTTTTCGGGTACAAGCTTTATCTGGACAGGCCACTGTCTGAGCTGACTTGTCACCGCATGGGCGGGAGCAGCGTCACAGCAGGACTCCTCCCTGTTTATTGCCTTGGCGTGTGTCCCGGGACAGCCGCATGGCAGCGTTTCAGACGCCTTTTCCTGCTTTGCTTTCAGGACGGCGGCTTCGTCGTATGCGGGAGCCTCCCTTTCCTCAAAGGAGATGGCATTTGCACTGCATGCAGGCAGACAGTCTCCAAGACCGTCGCAGTAGTCCTCACGGGTAAGCTTTGCCTTGCCGTCTATCATCTGTATGGCTCCCTCGTGGCAGGCGGAAGCACAGGCTCCGCAGCCGCTGCATTTTTCTTCGCTGATCCTGATAATTTTTCTTATCATATGTATACCTCCCAAATTATGTCTTTTTAAAAATATGCCGGTACTTTATGTTATCAAAGCACCGGCAGCAATTATTCTGACATGACAAAATCCTCGGTGGGGGGAGCAGGATCATTTTTATTTTCCTGCTTCTGTTCCCGTTCCTCACGCTGCTTGCGCTCGTCCGCAAGCTTTTTCTCTGTCTCCTCCATACGGCGCTTGTCGGGCTTGTGGAGTTCATCATACTTCTTGATAAACTCAATGGCGTCCTCTTCTTTGAGAGGCTTGCTCATAAGGAAGCCCTGGATGTAGTCGCACTTCATCTCAGCAAGGAAGTCATACTGACCTACGGTCTCGATGCCCTCTGCCACTGTGTGTATGCCAAGATTGTGTACAAGGTCGATGATGGAGTCGGTAATGGCGTAATCACGCTGATTGTTGTTGATCTCATCAATAAATGACTTGTCGATCTTAAGGCACTTGATGGGGAAGTTCTTCAGATAGTTAAGTGAAGAATATCCCGTTCCGAAATCGTCCAGAGCAATGGCTATGCCCATTTCGTCGATCTCGGTGATAACATTGTTCTTGTTGTCGGAGAAATCCACAAGAGTGCTTTCGGTGATCTCAAGCTGTATATTCTTTGGATTGACCTGTGTTATGTCGATGACCTGCTTGATATGCTCTATATAGTCGCTGCGCTTGAGCTGTACGGGGGAGACGTTTATTGACATGATAATGTCGGGATTCAAGGTCTCATTTATCTGTTTAAGGGTACGGCAGGCGCTTTCAAATATCCATGTGCCTATCTGGATGATATCGCCGCTTTCCTCTGCAACGCTTACAAATTCAGCGGGGGGGATAACTCCGAATTCGGGGCTTATCCACCTGAGAAGCACCTCAAAGCCGTGGATATCACAGGTCTGGGCAGAAATGATGGGCTGATAATGGAGGAAAAGCTGTCCGTTTTTAAGAGCCTCGTTAAGACTGCGGGCGATCTCCGCCTTGCCAAGTCCTCCCTGCTTTTTGGCTGTATTTGTATAGAAGGCGACTCTGTCCTTGCCGCTTTCCTTTGCCCTGTTGAGCGCAAGCTCTGCGTCCCTGAGAAGCATATCGGAGGTGACGTCGTCATCGGGGTATATGGAAACACCCACGGAAAACTTGATGTAGAACTTGTCGTTCATTATTTCGATGGGCTTGTTGAAGCGGCTGTGAAGACCTTCTATAAGCTCCTGTACCTCGGAATAGTCGGTGTCAAACTCCTTTAAGATGATAAACTCATCACCGCTGAAACGTGCGATAAACACATCGGGGGGAAGGTTATCCCTGATTATTGCCGAAAATGAGCTGAGAACGGCGTCTCCGTAATTGTGTCCCAGGGTCTCATTGAGCCATTTGAAGTTGTCTATATCCACAAACATTACTGCAAGACGGCTCCTGCCCTCTTCACGGGTCTTTATTATATCGTCCATGCGCTCATAAAGAGTGCTGCGGTTATACAGTCCTGTAAGTGTATCTGTTGTATTGTAGCTGCTTATGATGGTATTTTTGGCTCTTATGGTGTCCGAGACCTTATTGATATTTGATGCTACCGTGCCGAGCTCGTTATTGACAGTGGATTTTATCCTGTAATTGTAGTTTCCCTCTGCCATTTCGGCGGTACAGTCCCTGATCTCATGCAGCGGCAGACTTTCACGGTGCAGCATATTTATAACGAACATCATCATAAGCGCAGACAGGCATACAAGTATCAATACCTGCTGTGTAAAGGTTTTATAAGCGCTTCCGCTTATTTTTGTGCTGTCGAAAAGAATGATTATATTCAGACCGCTTACATTGCTGGTCTTCTGATAATAATATACCACGTTTCCGCTTGCTGAGAATGAAGATGACCCGGAAATATAGCTGTCAACGCCCTCTCTGAGGTAGGATGGCTGACTTACAATATTTAACAGCGGCATTTCTTCAATGTCAAACCTGTTATAAAAGTCCGGTGAGCCGGGAGCATATATGACCCTTCCGCCCGATGATACCACAGGGTAGCTTCCGTTGTTGAAGGAATATTTTGAGAAGCTCTCAAACATACTTTCATATCTGACCTCTATGCCGCAGAAGGCATAGACATTTCCGTCATATTTGACAGGGACGATTATCGATGCAACGTTTGCGGCATCGGTAAGTATGCTCTTGTCGTAGCAGTCGCATATATATTCATAGGCGCGCGAGCTGCCGGAGTAATATTTGTCATACCAGTTTTTGTCATAAAGACCGTATTCCTCCGGGAACAGTATAGCTCCTCCGTTTCCCACAAGGATGCTCTTCTGCTCGGAAATGATCCACGCGGAAATAATATCGCTGTTTCTGTCGCAGATCATATCAAGCATTGAAGAAATGCTGGCATAGTCTGCAAGATCCTTTACATCAGATCTTCCCGCTGCCTTGTTAAGACCCGCGGAGAAATCCTTCAGACGGCTGTCCTCGGTGATGATATCAAGCTGCATCGCCATAGACTTTATCTGGTCGTCCAGCATACCGGAAATGATACCGCCTGTGCTGTTCATGGTATTCATGGTATTGTTTTCCACATTCATTCTTGTAAGCACATATGACAGGATACAGAAGCAGACAAGCAGAAATGCCACAGATGCCGCCATAAACACAGTTATACGCTTTGTAAAGCTGGTATGTATCACAGATACTTTTTTTGACATATAAGTAATAACCCCTTTGGTATTTTACGAGTCATACGCTTTGATTAAAGAAATATATCGCATAGAAATATTATAACATACTTTAGACAAATTTAAAACATAAAATTTTTAATAAAAAATATTTCGGCACTTTCAATAAAAAAACAGATATAATATAGATATTTTTTATTATGGCTTCATGCATCTGTCCAAGAAGCTAAAAAAATTTTGAAAAGCTATTCCATTTTAAGAAAAAATTTGTTATAATAGTAAAAGCATAACCTTTGAAGGGAGAATTGCTCTTGGAGCGTAAACTATATATCGGCTTTCTCAGAATGACAGCTGCAGCGGTCACTGCGGCTCTGATTCTGACCCTGCTGCTTCCTGTCAGGGCGGCGGCAGTCACTTTCACACCGAATTTTACCGTTGCCAGTGAGGCGGCTGTCCTTATAAATATGGACAAGGACATGGTGATTTACGAAAAGAATCCCACAAAAAAGATGTACCCTGCTTCTCTTACCAAGATAATGACGGCAATTGTAGTCCTTGACCATGTTCAGGATCTGGACAACACCAAATATGAAGCCCCTCTCGTTGTTTTTGACGAGCTTTACGGAACGGGTGCTTCCGTGGTTGGATTTGCCCGCGGAGAGGTCATTACCGCCACGGACCTTATGTACTCCCTGCTTATGTACTCTGCCTGTGAGTCTGCAGGGATCCTCGCTTATCATGTGGGAGGAAACAGTATCCCAAACTTTGTGGACATGATGAACCAGAAGGCGGAGGAGATAGGCTGTATAGGCACTCATTTTGTCAATCCCCACGGACTTTATGATGACGAGCAGTATACCAATGCTCATGATATGGCGCTTATCGCAAAGTATGCGGTGGACAACTATCCCAAGTTTGTTGAGATAGCAACTACTACCGAGTATACGCTCCACGCTACAAATTACAACTCAGAGGGCTGGGTGACCATACATCATACCAATGCCATGACCCAGAAGGGCTCCTTCTACTACGAGCCTGTCAGGGGACTGAAAACAGGTACCCTTGACGAAGCGGGACGCTGTCTTGCCACTCTGGCAAGCAGGGACGGCAACAACTATCTGCTTGTTACACTTAACGCTCCCATGTACAACGAGGACGGGAGCAAGTCAAATGCTCAGTATACCGACCATCAGAACATATATGAGTGGGCATTTAATAACTTTTCCTATGAAAAGATACTCAGCAGTACAGACGAGATAACCGAGATTCCCGTCAAGCTGGGAGAAAATGCCGAGTATGTGCTGCTGGTGCCTGCGGAGGACTTTTACACTATATGGCCCCAGACCCTTGACACCTCCGACCTTAAAAAGGAGATAGACATAAAGTCCTACGTGGACGCTGACGGAGCGGTCATGGCTCCGGTGGAAAAGGGAGATGTTCTGGGAAGATACACACTGTCCCTTTCGGGAGAGACCCTGTGTACGGTGGATCTTGTGGCGAAGGAATCGGTGTCCATGTCCCAGCTTGAGTATAACATAATGAAGGCAAAGGCGTTTGTGGGCTCCTTCTGGTTCAAGGCTGCTGTGGCGGCGGCGGGAGTCCTTATAGCGGCTTATGTGGCTGTCTATGCTGCAGCTACCAGCAAGCGCCGAAGAAAGATCAAAAAGGTATCATCAAAGGGCAAGCGCAGACTATAGCGGGGCGGGGAAGCCCCCGCGGGCATATCGCTGCCTGCTCTGTCATATAATTGGGAGGAATTTTACTATGTCAAAGAATGTCGAAAAGAAAAAGCTCTGTGTTTCAAGTCTTGTCCTTGGTATTGTGGGACTGGTCTTCTCATTTGTACTGCCGCTGGTGTCATACGCCTGCGCCATCCCGGGGCTTATAATAGGCGTCAAGAAGACCGAAAAGGACTATAATGCTTCCGCAGGAGTGGTGCTGAGCATAATTGCCATATCCTTTGCCTTTATCAATTCCGTGCTCGGAGTTCTTATGACGGTGAAGATGTTCTTTAAAGCTGATGATAAGAAGTAAAAGAAAAAAGCTGCAGGAATTTCCCTGCAGCTGTCATATCCTTGCAGCCCCGTTGTTATATCATTGCCGCCCCCTTGATAGGGGGCTTTGCTGACTAAACCGTTTGTGCGTACTAACGGTGGGGGTAGATAAGGGTCAAGGCTCAGCCTTGGAGATAATCGTTCCCGGGGCGGGGGCAAAGATGTCCACTGCCCTGTAATTGTTTCTGACAGTGACATTGCGGCAGTTTCCGCCGTATTCGCCGTCCAGTGTCCATGGAAGGTCGTCGTCCGAGTGGAAGCTTACCTCCGACGCCTTGAAGGAGATAAAATATTCGGAATCAAGCTCTCTGCGCAGCAGGGAGTTTATCGTCATCTGCAGCTCTGCGATATTTGAGGGCATACGGATAAGCAGCACTTCAAACACGCCGTCGTCCAGTTTGACCTCCTGTCCTCCCAGACCCTTGAAGCCGCCTACCGAGGTGGAGTTTGACGCCATTCCGAAAATAAAGTCGTCCTCAATGGTGTTACCGTCACAGGTAACGGACACATGATAGGATTTTGCGGTGTTCAGACGCTTTATTCCCTCCATGATATAGGCAAGACTGCCGAACATATTCTTCATCTGCTGGGGGGTCTCATAGCTGACATCGGTGAAGGCTCCGAAAGCAGCAATATAGGTAAAATATTCCTCGTTGAAGGAGCCAACGTCCACGGTGACAAGATTTCCTTCAACTATCCTTGCTGCCGCTTCGGGCATATCCTTGGGTATGCCGAGACAGGAGGCAAAGTCGTTCATAGTTCCCGATGGTATATAGCCCAGAGGCATACGTCTGTTGCTTACCATAAGGGCTTTTATGGTCTCGTTCAGAGTTCCGTCCCCTCCGCTGCACACTACAGCGTCAAAGTCTCCGCAGCGGGCGGAGATCTTTTCAAATGCATCGTTCTTCGACTGTGTGGGATGGACGGTGACCTCGTAGCCGCTCTTTACAAAGGTATCGATAATACTCATAAGATGAGTGTGTATCAGTCCCTTTCCTGAGTGTGGGTTAAAGACGAACAGCAGCTTTTTCATAAAATATGGACGTCCCCTTTCGGTTGATTTCCTGTTATATTGATACAAAAACTATTGACATTTTTGTGGTTTCAATGTAAAATTATACTATAGTAAATGTTATTTTGCATTTACAAAATGTAAATTTTTATTATTGGAGGAAAACAATTATGGCTCTGAAAAAGCTATCCGCACTGCTTCTTACATTTATGCTTTGCATGATGCTCCTTCCTGCAAGCGCTTACGCAGCGGAGACCAAGGGCATAAAGCTAAGCAAGTCCTCAGCTACGCTGGCAGTGGGGGATACTCTAACATTAAAAAGGACTGTTACCGGCATTGCAAAGGGCACCGTTCAGTGGAGCAGCTCGGACAAGACCGTTGCCGCAGTTTCAAAGGGGGTAGTCACCGCGAAAAAGACAGGTACCGCTGTTATCACGGCAAAGATCAAGGATACTGATTACAAAGCCTCCTGTAAGATAACGGTAAAGGCAAAGGCGTCCGGTAAAAAAGAGTCCGGGACGGCGAAAAAAACTGCTGCATACAGCTCTGCAAAGGATATAACAGATAAAATGACTATCGGCTGGAATCTGGGCAATACCCTTGACAGCAGCGACTGCGAATGGTACGGCAGCAATGATATCGAGTATGAGATGGCATGGGGAAATCCCAAGACCACAAAGGCTATGATAGACATGGTAAAGAAGGCAGGCTTCAATACTATCCGCATCCCTGTTTCCTGGGGACAGCATATGGACTCCAGGGGCAAGGTCAACAAGGGCTGGATGGACAGAGTGCAGGAGATAGTTGATTACGCATACGACAACGATATGTTTATCATCCTCAACACTCACCATGACGAGGGATGGATAAAGTTTGACGACAAAAATTCAGAGGCGTCCATCAAGAAGTTCACATATCTCTGGGAGCAGATCTCCGAGCGCTTCAAGGATTATGACCAGCGCCTTATTTTTGAGGGCCTCAACGAGCCCCGCACCAAGGGCTCGGCAAATGAATGGAACGGCGGTACAAGTCCTGAGAGAAAGATACTGAACAAATACTATGTTTCCTTTGTAAAGACTGTCAGGGGTTCGGGAGGCAATAACAGCGACCGTATGCTCATACTTACTCCCTACGGTGCAAGTCCGAGCTATGAGGGTATGTCCGATCTTGAGGTGCCCGATGACAAGATGATCGCAGTCTCCATACACGCCTACACTCCCTATAATGTTGCTATGAACAGATATTCGGCGGACAAGGAGCTTACTGAATGGTACAAAGGTGAAATAGACGGCACCTTTGCAAATATAAATAAGATATTTGTAAGCAAGGGCATACCTGTAGTTCTGGACGAGTTCGGTTACATCAACAAGTCCAACACTAAGGAGCGGGTGGAGATCATAAAATACTATCTTTCCGTTACAGAAAAATACGGTATCCCATGCTGCTGGTGGGACAACGGTGCAAACTGTCTTCCTGCTGACGGAGAGGGCTTTGCGATCCTTGACAGAAGAAATCTTAAATGGTACTATCCGGACATTGTAAAGGCTCTTACAGAGTCGGTAAAATAGTAAACATAAAAATAAAGGGGGTGCCCTCTCTTGCAGGGCGCCCCCTTTGGAATCCCATTATTTAATAGCCGCCTTGATGGCATCGGCACGGTCTGTGCGCTCCCATGCAACGCCTAAGTCCTCGCGTCCCATGTGACCGTATGCTGCAAGCTGACGGTACTGAGGCTTTCTGAGCTCCAGATCCTTTATTATTGAAGCGGGACGGAAGTCAAAGACCTCGTCAAGAGCCTTTGCGATAACGTCGTCCTGCACCTTGCCTGTTCCGAAGGTGTCTACCATGATGGAAACAGGGTTCGCAACGCCTATTGCATAAGCAAGCTGTACCTCGCACTTGTCTGCAAGACCTGCCGCAACAACGTTTTTAGCTGCGTATCTTGCTGCATATGCGGCGCTGCGGTCTACCTTTGTGGGATCCTTTCCGCTGAAGGCTCCGCCGCCGTGACGTGCATATCCGCCGTATGTATCAACGATGATCTTGCGTCCTGTAAGACCGCTGTCTCCCTGGGGACCGCCTATAACAAAGCGTCCTGTGGGGTTCACGAAATATTTTGTGTCCACAAGCAGCTCTGCAGGCACTACAGGCTTGATGACCTTTTCTATGATATCCGCTCTGATCTTGTCAAGGGACACCTCCGCTGCGTGCTGTGTGGAAACAACAACGGTGTCCACTCTTACAGGCTTGCCATTTTCATATTCAACGGTGACCTGAGTTTTTCCGTCGGGACGCAGATAGGGGAGTGTTCCGGATTTTCTCACATCGGTGAGCTTTTTTGCAAGCTTATGGGCAAGAGAGATAGGCAGCGGCATAAGCTCGGGAGTCTCATTGCAGGCATATCCGAACATCATGCCCTGATCTCCTGCGCCTGTGGTGCTGTCGTCCTCGCCTGTTTTGTGCTCCAGAGCGTCGTCAACGCCCATTGCAATATCTGCGGACTGCTCGTCTATGGACTGAAGGACGGCACAGGTGTGTCCGTCAAATCCGTATTTCGCTCTGTCATAGCCGATGTCGATGACAACCTGACGCACTATCTTGGGGATGTCTACATAGCATTTTGTGGAAATTTCGCCCATACACATTACCACACCGGTAGTTGTTACCGTTTCACAGGCAACACGTCCCATGGGATCCTGTGCAAGTATAGCGTCCAGAACTGCATCGGAGATCTGGTCGCATATCTTATCGGGATGTCCTTCGGTAACGGACTCGGAAGTAAAAAGCATTTTTGACATAGAGTATCATTCCTTTTCTTTTAAAACTGAAACAGCGCCGGACATTATCCGAGCGCTGCGAAATTTTTGGTAAAATTCCTCATCTCTCGGATCAATCCGCAGGATTTAGCACCTTTTCTTACAAACCGGGGCTTGCAGTTCTTACAAATCGTGACTTGCAGTTCTCACAAATCGTGACTTGCAGTTCTTACAAAACAAGGCTTGCAGTCAGGTTGCCGGGCTTCACAGGACCAGTTCCTCCGCCGCTCTTGATAAGGCTGTTTGATTGTATTTTTATTATACCATTGTATGTAATGTTTGTCAATAATTTTTTGTTTTGTTTTTGTGTCCGGAGTATTTCTTTTTCAGAATAAATGTCAATGCCGCAGAGGCTGCAGAAACAGGGAGTATCATTATAATATCTGAATGTAATACACTTGCTGTTCCGATCTCCTCACCGGCTGCATATGCAGCTGCATCTGCGGAAACATCCTCGTCGTCCTGATCGTTTTTGTCGTCTGGATCATTGTCATTGAATGTAACGGTAGGACCGCCATAACCCCAGGAACCGACCGAACCGCCGGGACCGCTTGGACCGCCTGAACTGCCGGGATAGTCCGAACCTCCGGAGCCGCCGGGATCATACGAACCGCCGGAACCTCCCGGTCTGTCTGAACCTGCGGAACCGTCCGGACTGTTTGAACCACCTGAACTGCCCGGGCTGACAGCAGGATCCTGGACCCTGAAATTGGCGTCCTGAATGGTCAGTGTGCCTCCGCCGCTGATCCGGTAATTTGTGTTGTCAGTGATCGCTGTATAGATGCTGGCTCCGGTGTCAAAGTCGGAATATTTGTAATCACCCGGATCTGCACTGCTGGTGGCAAGTGTGACCCTGATCTTCTCTTCCGGTGTCAGACCCCCGGTCTCAGCGTTAAAATTCTTCATGCCGCTGTATGGGAATGTCTGTGCGGGGATATACAGCGAAGCGGGGGCAATGGTATATTTCTGATATATTGTGTCATCACCGGGCAGCGTATAGTTGGATGTTGACAATCCACCAGCCATGGCGGTATAGGTGCCTGCATTGATCTGCTGACCGTTTGCGACCAGCACTGTACACTCGTCGCCGGGTATCAGCTCGAGGGCTGTGGCATTGACATTGACCGGGTCTCCTGTGTAAAAAAGACCGTTTACGCCTCTCCATTCAAGCTTCACCGGTTTAGGGTAGACAGTACCGATGATCGTTGGCGGGTCAAGGAAATAATTTCCGCTTTTGCTGCCGTAAAGTGTGACATCCTGCGCTGTGATAGTCTTATTGTATCCTGCGTTGGCATTGTCATAGGTGTAATGGACATTGTTTGTGTCGATGTCTACATAGCCTGTGTCGTACGGCAATATTCCGCTGTTGTTATCCAGACTGATCTCAAATGGTCCGGGGGCGAAAATGTTGCCGTCGTAGATATTTTCCGTGCTGCCTGTGATCGTGGCTTTTATGTGCTTTGGATCTACCATAACGGTGGCGGCGTCCATTTTATCGCTGCCGCCTTTGGAATATTTTGCTATCACAATATTAGCGCCGATGGAAAAAGAATTAAGTGATGTTACATCTGCCGAAACAGACGCCGTTCCGCCGATGTCTGTAACGGTTCCGAAGCCAACAGGTTGGTCGTTGACAAAAAATTCAACTGTAACCGGGTAGATTGTGTCGTCTGTGTCAGTGACCTCAGCGCGGAGCGTCAGTGAGCTGCCGTAGGTTATCCTCGGGGGTTCATTAAGTGTGATGTAATCACTTTTTTTAAATATAAGCCATTTCTGTGCTTTGTTCTGATCGTTAGGATCCAGTTCATAGTTAGGATTACCCAGGTCGATGACCTCGGCGGTGTGTGTTCCTTCATGGCTCGTCTTATTGCCGATGTATTGCAGATCAAAGTCGGCATCGGTATCAGATCCTTGCATATTGATCACCTGAGCAGATACGGTATGTTCTGAACCGTTTTCCTCAAAGACGAGCGGGTGCTTCCACGCAAGATCTGCAGGCAGCGGCTTAATGGTCACCGTTCCGGCTTGCCCCACTATATAGTTGGGATTGGTAAGCTCGACTGTGTAGCCGTCATCATATGTATAATCGCCTGCGTCCTTGCCGATCGTGGTCAGTGTGGCAAAGACTGTCCTGCTGCCGTCCTCGCCCTCTGTTTGTACTCCGTCCAGCGCAAGGGTGAAGGTGCTGCCGCCGTTATAGGTAAAGGTCTGATCGCCGATGTTCAGTTCGACAGGGTCTATAACAGCCCGCAGGGCTTTCGGTTCTGTATCGTTGTGATTGTCGTCACCCACTGCCTTGTACCATACTGTATAGGTGCCTGCGTTTGTTTTCGATGGGATAGTAGAGGAATACTCGGCTTCATATGCAGAAACAGAGCCGTCATCAAGCCAGTATTTCATTGTTCCTCCGACAGCGCTGCCTGCGGTGACAAGATCACGCGCAGTGCCGTCGTAAGTACGGTTTATTGCTGTTGGCTCTGTCACGATCTCAGGGTCGATCTTGCTGACTGTCATTGTGACCCAGGTGACTGTATTGTTATAATTGTTCGTATCGAAAGGTTTAAAGGTGACGGGACAGCCAATGGATGCAGCTTCGGATACAGTCGGTCTGGCGGATATGTTAGTCCACGCAAAGGTACCGTTCACCTTTGCACCGGTCTTTGAATGTTCCGCTCTGCCGCCGGTAAGACCGCTGTTATTAAGGGTCTGACCGTATCTGATAGCTGAAGCTGTCGGGTCGACTGCAATCAGCGGGTCTGCCTTGTTGATGATGACGCTTATGGTCATGGTCACATCATTGGTGCCGTATCCGCCGTCTATCTCTTTTTCATGAGCGTTTACAGTCAGTATGTAGCCGATATCCCTTACAGCAGCTCCTGCCGGGATAGTGATGGTTTTGCCGTCTTTGTCCAATACTGCATGAAGGCTGCCGGTATCGCCGATGATCGTATATTCAAATCCGTTTGATGAGTATGATGTGTTGTATTTGTCCAGATCTATGTCCAGCGTCTGTTCATCGGTGCTGTATGCTGCTGTAACAGTGACCGTGCTGTCGGAAAATGACCGGGTACCTGCCACTGCATTCATATCTCTTTGTATATTTATACCGTTATATTCCTCGCCGTCCACATACCATTTTGTATTTTCCGGAAGCGAAGGAGGATCCACATTTTCACCGGGGTCAACGTAGTACTTTTCATCGATTTCGAGGCTGGTCGACCTGAAGTAGACCCGATAGATGGGGGTCGTGGCATAAGGCTTATCGGACACGTCTGTAAAGTGAGGGTGTTTGTCATGATTTCCGTCATCATCGTTAAGGGTCTGACCCCATCCTCCGCCGTTGCTGCCTTGGGACAGCTCCCACGCTATCTCGCCGGATTCAAAATCCTCTTCTGATTTAGGGCTTACATTTTCTGCAGTACCCGAATTGCTGCCGATCCCGGAAAGCCCATAATCTTCCTCAAATTCGCCAGGATAATAGCAGTTTGTCACCGAGCTGCCTTTACCGTTTGCTCCCACAATAGCGCCGTTTGCCAGACTTCCATCGACCCCCTCGACCCAACCGGTACTGTAGCAGTTATCCACTGTGCTGTCGGCAGTATTTTCACCTACAACGCCGCCTGCATAGCCTCTTACTATGTTATTTGAGAATACATCTGCCCTGTTATAGCAGTTTTCCACTGTACCGCCGGAATTTCGTCCCACAATTCCTCCGCCGATCTGATTGATTTCAACACATGTATACTCACCGGTATAACAATATCTTACGATGCCGCCGCTGTGGTTGTCTCCCACGATCCCGCCTGTGTACTGCTGGGAGCCGTATATATAAGAATAGTTATACTTCTCGTCGGTACTGGTGACGGAGCAATATTCAACTATGCCGTAATTACGTCCGGCAATGCCGCCGACCCAGTAGCTGCCGCTGACATCGCAATCCAGTACATTGACGTTTCTGACTACGCCGTCAGGACCTATGTAGCCAAACAGTCCTGCATCGTCGTCATTTCTATTCACATACAGCCCGGTGATCGTGTTTTGTCCGCCGTCAAAAATTCCTCTGAACTGGTGAGCGGTATTATTAATGGTGATTCCTACCACCGGCCATGGAGCACTGTCGCCGCCAAGGAAGATATCATTTGTCTGTAAGAAATACACACCCGTCAGCTGGTTGCCGCCGTTGACAGCATCTGCGATCGCTTCAAATTCTGCTCTGTCGGAGATCAGGTACGGGTCTTCTTTTGTGCCGCTGCCATTCCATGGCACATTGCCTGCCGCAATAAGCATCTGCCCGCCGCTTTCAGCTTTCGATGTCAGCGTACCGGCAGACATCAGCAAAAAGCATACGGACAGAGCAAGTAAAATGCTTAAAATACCCCTTTCAATTGGTGTGCTTTCCCTTTGCATAAGAAATTTTCCTTTCACTATGATCCGACCTCTCGATTTTAGTTTTCAGGGCAATACCATAATATCTATATCTTTACTCGGTATTGTCTTAATTTTCTCATACGTTTTTAATTATAACATATTTTTTTTACAAATTCAATACCATCATCTATATTTTTAAACAAAAATTTGTGGGACAGACTATTTATTTTTGTTAACACTTGCATTGTGCGGGAAAATGTGATATAATTTTTAAAAGCTGCATAACTGCATATTATGTCGTGAAAGGAGAGATGCTCCGCTTTGGAGCCATGATCTTGAAAATGAGTGATATAAAAGATCCTGTTCTTGATGAGCAGACCGAGCCGGCTATGAGCGAGGCGGAGATGCTGAACAGACCCGAAATACAAAGAAAGACACTGAAGCTTTCCCTGAAAGCGCTGGTGACCCTTTTTCTGGCAATGCTTGCAATAATCATCTGTCTGGCTGTGACTACTATTATTCTTGCACTGAAGATGGGCAGTGAAGGCTCTGAGACCGATTTTCCCGTTATAGAGGATGAATATATCCCTGTCATAAACGACCGGGTGTACGATTTCTACTCTGAGGACGAGGTGGTCATACTTGACGACCCATATTACGGCGAGATATGGCTGCGGGCTTTCGGGAATGTCCCTAAAGTCAGCTTCGACTACAGCGGGCTTGTCCTTGAAGAAAACGGACGGTATACATATTCGGAGGATGGAGAGGTAGTCTCCCGCACAGGCATTGACGTGTCCTATCATCAGCATGATATCGACTGGGAAAAGGTGGCGGAGGACGGCATTGATTTTGCCATCATCCGCATCGGTTACCGTGGATATGAGAGCGGACTGCTCAATCTGGACGAAAATTTCCATAGATATATGAAGGGAGCCATCGACGCAGGTCTTGACGTGGGGGTATACTTCTTTTCTCAGGCTCTGAATGCAAGAGAGGCTGTTGAGGAAGCAAACTTCGTCATGGAAAATATCCGCGGCTATGATCTGACCTTCCCCATTGTCTACGACTGGGAGATAATGGAGTATGACTCTGCCCGTACAAACGGCATCCACCCCTATACTGTCACAGAATGCGCTGCAGCATTCTGCGATACTATAAAAGACGGGGGATATAACCCTATGGTCTACGGCAGCAGAAGGTTCGCCCTCATGAAGCTTGATATGAGCAGGCTTCCCGATGTGGACTTCTGGTTCGCCGAGTATAAGGACGGTCACAATGAACCGTCATATCCATATGATTTTCAGATATGGCAGTATGCCAGCGACGGACGTGTAGACGGCATCGAGGGGGATGTTGATCTGAATATCTGCTTTGTGGATTATGGAAACGCTCAGGGTCAAAATCAATAAAAAGGAGATGTTTTTCTATGCAGGTAACTATTTCTTCCGAAAAAGTAAAAGCTGTGATAGACAGCTTTGGCGCAGAGCTTCATTCTTTGAAGGACGTCAGCGGTACGGAGTATCTCTGGCAGGCTGACCCCAAGGTGTGGAAGCGTCACGCTCCCATATTGTTCCCCTTTATTTGCAACACCGCATCCAAAAAATATACCTGCGGAGGAAAGGAATACAGCCTTGCCAATCACGGCTTTGCACGGGATAACGAATTCGAGCTGCTGTATTCACTTGAAAATGAGGCAGGCTTTGTACTCAGAGCCTCCGAGGAGACTAAAAAGCTGTATCCCTTTGATTTTGAGCTGTATGTAAAATATGCTGTCGTGGATAACATGGTGGGGGTAAATTATATAGTAAAGAATGTGGACGATAAGGATATTTACTTCTTTATCGGCGGACACCCCGCATTTAATGTCCCTGATTTTGATGATTACTATGTTCAGTACGAGAAGCCGGAGAAAATAAACCGTGAGTTCAATGGTAAAACTGCCGTTATAGCAGATGGCACCGATAGGGTAGACCTTAGTCATGAGCTTTTTGCAGACGATGTTTTCATGAAGGATAAGCCTGAATCTGCATGGGTAGCGCTTGTAAGCAGGACAGAGGGACAGAAGGTAAGGCTCACCTATGACAGCAGAGGATGTATCGCTGTGTGGTCATCATATTTTGACGACCCCGCTCTCACTGAGCAGGCTAAGTTTGTATGTCTGGAGCCCTGGAGCAGCGTTCCGGTCTATTGCGACACTAACGATGAAGAGGAGCTTACCAAAATGGAACACGCTGTAAAGCTGGAATCAGGAAAGTCCCATTTCTTTTCCTACATCATTGATATCGAATAGATCAGGTCTGCATCACAAAAACATGATTTTTGAACTAAGAGTATAAAAATTACCCCGCGGGTTTTATTCCCGCGGGGTGTTTCGTTTGATTGAGATCAACTTCCTTCGCCGGAGATAAGAGCAACAGGGTCGATCCAGTCACCGTTTTTCTTTACGGCAAAATGCAGATGGGAGTCCTCGCCGATCTCGCTTTCAGCGGTGTTTCCTACCGAGCCGATGACCGTTCCCGCAGAGACTGCTTGTCCCTCGGCAACAGGGATGTCCTCCTTGTTAAGTCCGCAGTAGTAGCCTTCAAGACCGTTTCCGTGGTCGATGACAACACAGGCTCCCCACATCTGGTCGTCGTAGACCTGTGTGACTGTGCCGCTTGTCATGCTCTTGACCTTTTCGTCCTGGGCTCCTGCGATGTCCACGCCGTCATGTGTCCTCCAGACGTTGAGAGTCCTGGACTTCACCAGCTCGCCGTCTGAAAATCCGTTCAGGACCTCTCCGTTAAGAGGACGAACCATTGCCTGAGGAACGTTGTTTGTCTCCTCTGCAGGCTCTTCCTCCGCCTCGGCAGTGACAGCTGCGGATTCTGTCTGTTCCTCAGCTTTTGTGACAGGAGCGGTAGTTGTTTCCTCCGATTTTGCAATATCTGTCTGTTCAGCATTTACGGGAGTGTTCTGTGACTTGTTCTCGGTGCCGGCATCAGCAGACAATGTACCGCTGTTATTTCCGATAAGCTCTGCATTGAGCTGGTCGGAAATTTTGGTATAAGAATAGAAGCCTGCCGCGCCTACAGCAAGGATACACGCTCCCACTGCTATGATCAGACCTTTGCCGGAGAGATTGCCAATTTTGAAACTCATAAAATTCACCTCACGCATAGTTTTGACAGCTTTGGTGAATTTATTCTTTTATTTCAAAAAAATTTGGAAATTATGATAGTCTCGGGAATTTTATGTGTTTACATTTGTTTGGGATGAATTATAAATTATCATTTAACTCACAAGAGTGGGCAATCGATTTAGCGCAAAGCGCTAAATCGCAGCAGCCGGTCCAGCGCGGCTGGCGCTGGT
>JAFLUI010000149.1 GCA_022508825.1 Oscillospiraceae bacterium | reverse complement strand
TTCTCATCGTATCCATACCTCGTTTCAATTCTTTTTTGGCTTCAAACAAGTGCCATTTGACTGTACCGAGAGGAATACCCAGTTCTTCTGCAATATCTGCTTGCCTGCGGTTTTCAAAATAATATGCGATCACAATTCTTCTTTGCAGTTTTGAAAGATATGCTATCCCGGTCCGGAGATGAGAGACAGCTTCTGAATTGTCATCAGCATCTATATCGAAATCCGGGTCTTCTATCAGCTCTGAAACTTCGTCAATAGACACACCGATCATATTTTTTGCAGTATCACGGTAATAATTGCTCAGCGTATTATGGGCAATAGTCCATATAAACTTACCAATATCGGCAATATCATCCCTGATAAGAAGAGCACGAAATGCTTTTACAGCAATTTCCTGTGAAAGATCCTCTGCATCGTGAATACTTTTGCATCGCTTCAAAGCAAATCCGAAAATTGGTTTCAGATATTCAGTTAAGGTTTTCTCTGCGTATTGTCTGTTCACTTGTTTACACCTCATTGAAAGCTTTCACATATATAGACACTCAAATCTGAAAAGGTTGGGATTTAGAAAAATTTTTTCAAAAAAATGTACACCTATTTTAATAGTCTCTTTTAATATCAATGGCGCACAAAATGCTGTCTGACCTATAAAAACAAAAGAACCGCATTGCCGCCAAATGGCTTAACAACGCGGTTTGCTGTGGAGCTGGAAACGTGACTTGAACACGCGACCTGCGCATTACGAATGCGCTGCTCTACCGACTGAGCTATTCCAGCAAATGTATTATCTTTTTCATTATACCCCCCGCAAATAAAAAAGTCAAGATAAATTTGCAATTTTATTTGAAATTTGCAAAATAATATGTTATAATAGTAATAATGATGTTTTTTGCAAATTTTCATGATCAGGGAGGACCTTATGTCTCATACAAAGAAAAAAGTCTCTGCCTTTACTGTGGTTGAGATAATTCTGATAGTTATACTTGCGCTTATCATGGTGACCATGCTTGCATTCAATTTCTTCTTCAGGAAGGACTCGGTGGCTTCCATATTCGGGATGAGCTTCTATAATACCAAGAAAACCGTTACCATGCTGCCGGATTTTCCAAAAAATACTCTGGTAATTGCCAAAAAATCGGAGATACCTAACATCAAGGAAAACTCTGTCATACTTTGTACCATAGGAAAAAATACTGCTCTTATACGTGTTGTGGAGATACAGCAGGATGAGGGGCAGACCTACTATGTTGTCAAGTTCGATACATATTCGGAAAATGAGACCTTCCGCATCGGTGCGGATGCTGTCATTGCCAAGGCTGTGTGGCAGATAAACGGTCTGGGAGCGTTCCTTGACTTTGCCACATCCACCATAGGCATAGTTATTGCGATAATTATACCGCTTATGTTCATCGTTGCCATTCAGGTGGCGCGCATTCTGGGAATACGCAGGCTGGAGGAGGAGGCATCCTCGATCGACGACATAGACGAGATCATCAGCTCCAGAGATGTGGAAAATCCTGCGCCTGTAACATTTACCGAGCCTAAATTCATTGAGGACGTCACCGGAAAGATCCCTCTGGTGACAAAGAGCATCCGTGAGCCTGAGGCGCCAAAGTCTGATAAGATACTTTCTGTTGACAACAGGGGCAGGGCAGATTACATAGACCGTCCCGGGGACAAGGACAAGCAGGATAATTCGCCGTTGTTCACATATGACCGTATCAAGGATACAGAGAATAAGGAAACTCTCTCAACTCCCCAGAAGGCGGTGTCAAGGGACGAGCTTTACATCAACAAGCCTACCCGTATTGAGAAAAATGAAAGCGACGAGCTTATTGATAAGTATGTCCCCAAGCCCGAAGAGCTGCCTGCGGATATGTTTTCATCGGATAAAAGCGAGCCTGTGGTCTTTACTCCGCATCTGAGCAATATCATTCCCGAAAGCATTGCAGCTGTGCAGGAGGAGACCGACGCTCCTGTACCTGTGTCCAGAAGATCCGCATTTAACGACGCAGCAAGAGCATATTATGAAAAAGAAAAGGTGTTTGTTTCGGAAAATGACGAGCCGTCAGCTCCTGTTCATAAGGAGCCTCCTGCTATCCCTGAAAATGCGGTGCGTCCGAGGGAGACTATCGCTCCTCCGCAGAAGGCAAAGAGCAACAAGGCTGTGGCTGAGCTTATGAACATTATTGATGCGGAGGAAACAAAGCTTAAAAAGTAGGGGGACAGGATATGAATTTACATACTTTTCAGTGTCTTGCATACGGATTTATGGGTGCAGTATTCGGAACGGTGTTTCTGATGCAATATCTGCAGTTCCAGCAGCTTATCGGCAAGATATCAAAGATGGGAGAAGAGACATTCGGTCAGATAATCAGCATGGATTTTGTAAAAGGTACCGGCAGATACCAATCTGACCATTATGTAGTGAGCATGTTTTTTGAGGCGGACGGGGAGACTATAGTTCCGCCAAGCTTCCATGTGTCTCCACATAGTCAGCTTTACGTAGGACAGCTGGTGTTCGTGCAATATTTCCGGTATAATCCGGAGGAGTGTCTTATAAAAGAAACTCCCCACAGCCACGGGTATCTGAACAGATGGTCTGCATTTGGCGGAACTATGGGACTTATTTGTGCGGCGGCATTTTATCTTCTGGCATTATTTGCACTGATAGCTATGTTTTTGTAAGAAAAAAAGGAATGATAGCATGAACAACGGCATAATTTTCGATCTGGACGGAACTTTGTGGGATTCCTCACAGAATGTTGTAAAGTCCTGGAATGAAGTCCTTGAAAAAAGGACAGGGAATACAATCACCACTGCGGATATGCAGGGTTATATGGGAAAGACTCTGGAAAAAATAGGGGAGCTTATGCTGCCCGATATCCCTGCCGATCTGAGGTCGGACATTATGAGGGAATGCTGCGACAACGAGAATAAATACCTGAAAGTCCACGGGGGAGAGCTTTTTCCCGATCTGGAAAGGGTACTTTCAGAGCTTTCGGAAAAATATAAGCTGTTTATTGTCAGCAACTGTCAGGGCGGATACATAGAGGTCTTTCTGGAATACACCGGGTTCGGGAAATATTTTGCCGATTTTGAGTGTCCAGGCGGTACAGGCAAGGAAAAAGGAGACAATATCCGCATTGTTGTGGAGCGGAACGGTCTTGACAAGGCGGTCTACATCGGAGACACACAGGGTGACTGCGACTCCGCTGATTATGCGGGGGTGCCGTTTATCCATGCGGCGTATGGTTTTGGTACTATCAACAGGGAGGTACCCAAGGTAAACAGTCTGCATGAGATAGGGGAGACGGTCAGGGAGTTTCTGGATTGAGTAATAAAAAGCTGGTACACTTTTTCAGCGTACCAGCCTATATTTTTGCCTATCTGTAAAGATCAATCCCATTTTTGTTCATTTCCGAAACTCTGTTTTTCCAATTTGTGCTTTTTTAACTTTTTAAAAATGAAATGGTAAAAAAGGAATATAATGCATCCGTCAATAAGAGCTGTAACAAGTGTATACAGAATCGTAAAGAAATCAAGCTGTATAAACGTAAAGTTAGTCATAATATCACCTCCTATAATCAAAGTTCTACGGGCTCGCAGAAAATCCTTATCTTTGGCAGCTTCTTTACGGTGTAGTAATAATTTTCTGCCCAGTCGTCGCCCTGTGAGGGGTCGTTCTCGCCGCTTGCGGGAGGGGCAAAAAGCTTCAGAGTCATGTCTGCGCTGCCGTTCAGAGGCTTTTCAAAAAATGCGCTCATAAGGTCGATGACCTTTGCAGACGGGGATCTGTAGAACCACTTTCCGTTAATTTCTATCATGTAGTTTCCGTCATCGTCCTCGTCGAAGTAAAGCTCGCAGAAGTGAGGATTCTTTTCAAAGTGGAGAGGGATCGCAAGTCCCTCGGCGTCCTCGGAGCCGCCCCAGCGGAGGGTGACTGGAAGTGTCAGCTCGCTGTCTCCCTGCTCCATTTTGGGCAGGAAACGCTCGCTGTGGATGATCTCCTTATATGTTTTCATAACAGGCTGGGGGATACCTACGTCCACATTGTTGGGATCCTGTATCTCCAGACCAAGACGTCCTCTGTCACGGAACTGGTAGAAGGTGAAGCCGCTGAACCAGTCGGCGTTTTCCTCCTCCATGATGTCGCAGAACTCCTTGACCATTTCTGCCTGATCGTATGGTCCTGTAACGTCTCCGTCAGCGTTGAACTCGGACATTACCATAGGCTTTGCCTCGCCGCCGTTAAGGAATTTGTACCGCTCAAAGCTGAGCTTGGTAAGCTCATATGTCCTTCTTACCTTGCTTCTGGAGTGGGATTTTCCGCCCCGCTCTGCAACGTCGTATGGCCATCCCCAATGTAAAGCCATGTACTTGTCAACAGACCAGATGTCCGCTTCGGGGATACACTGAGCGAACTCCTTCTCCATTTCCATTTCCTCGCCCTTTTCGGGGTGCTCGATACCGCCGATACAGCTTATGGTCTTGACGTTGGGAGCATATTCGTGTATGATCTTGCTGAACCTTACAAAGAAGTCAGCCACTCCCTGATAGGTGGTGCGCTTTGTAAAGGAGAACCAGTCTCCTGTAGCTTCGTGATTGATACGGATCATCATTCGTCCGAATGGACGCAGATCCTTTGCAATTGCAATAAGGTGCTCGTCTGAAACGTTGGGGTCTACAGTAAGAGTGAGGATAACGTCCTGACCGTGACGGCGAACGTCTCTCATGCAGGTGAAAGGCTCGTCGTCGGTAGTTCCGCCCAGACCGCCCTTATATGTAAAGTAGTCGTCGTAGGGGTAGTCCCACTGGAAGGAGACCTTTGCGTCCTTCATGACCTCGGATATCCTGCCGGGCCACTCCTTGTCAAGAGGGTAGTAGCAGTACATAAGGCTGATGCCCCGGTGGGGTCTGCCCATGGTCTGGAGGATGTAGTCCTGATTTACATACTCTCCTCTTTCGGAGCCGTCTCCAAGGTCAACAGCGCATTTGGCTTTTCCCATGTGTATGCCGTAGATCTTTTCGCTCATTGATATCCAACCTTTCCTATCAGAATTTATGAATTTAAGAGGCAGGGGCAAGATCGCCGCTGCTGCATTTATACATTGAACCTGAACAGTACCACATCGCCTGACTGCATGACATACTCCTTGCCCTCTGAGCGGACAAGTCCCTTTTCCTTGGCGGCGTTCATTGAGCCGCAGGACATAAGGTCGTCAAAGCTTACTACCTCGGCGCGGATAAAGCCCTTTTCAAAGTCGGAATGTATCTTTCCTGCTGCCTGAGGAGCCTTTGTGCCTTTTTTGATGGTCCATGCACGGACTTCGGGCTGTCCTGCTGTAAGATATGAGATAAGTCCCAGCAGCTCATAGCCCTCCTTGATTATCCTGTCAAGACCGGAGACCTCAAGACCCAGCTCGGAAAGGAACATAGCCTTGTCCTCGCCGTCCATATCGGAGATCTCGGCTTCAAGCTGGGCGCAGATAGGAAGCACTGCGGCGTTTTCCTCTTTTGCAATGTCACATACTGTCTTATAGTGGACAGAATTGTCGATATTGTTCTTGAAATCATCCTCGCTGAGGTTGGCAGCGTAGATAACGGGCTTTGCTGAAAGCAGGGGAGTGGTTTTTATGATCTCCTCCTGTTCGGGGGTAAAGCCGTAGGAGCGTGCGGAATGACCCTCTTCAAGGTGTCTTTTCAGGTCTTCCAGGAACTCTGCCTCAGCCACATATTTTTTGTCTCCCTTGGCTGCCTTTTTAGCCCTGTCTATGCGGCGCTCAACAAGCTCGATGTCCGAGAACACAAGCTCCAGCTCTATCGTTTCGATGTCGCGGCGGGGGTTTATTTCGCCGTCTACATGGATTATGTCGATATCCTCAAAGCAGCGGACAACGTGGACAATAGCGTCCACCTCACGGATATCCGCAAGAAACTTATTGCCCAGACCCTCGCCCTTGGACGCGCCCTTTACAAGTCCTGCGATGTCCACAA
>JAFLUI010000148.1 GCA_022508825.1 Oscillospiraceae bacterium | reverse complement strand
CATCGGTACGGGAGGATATGTAAGCTTCCCCATACTGTCAAAGGCAGTCCAGATGAAGATACCTACCGCCATCCATGAGCAGAACGCCTTTCCGGGCATAACGAACCGTCTGCTTTCAAATAATGTGGACAAGGTCATGCTTACCGTGGAAGAGGCGGCAGGACATCTGAATCAGGACGCAAAATATGTTGTCACGGGACTTCCTGTCCGTGCAGGCTTCTCCGCAGGGGCAAAAAGCCGCGCAGAGGCTAAAAAGGAGCTGGGTCTTGACGACGGCATCTGCATTTTCAGCTTCGGAGGAAGCCTTGGTGCGGGAGCTATAAATAATGCTGCTGCTGCTCTTATGAAATGGGAAAAGGAAAATAACCTCCCTATAAACCATATCCATGCTCACGGAAAAATGGGACACGATACCTTCCTGCCAAAGCTGGCGGAGTACGGCATAGACCCTGAAAACGACCCCAGACTCATGGTAAAGGAGTACATACACAATATGGACGTATGCACTGCCGCTGCGGATCTTATCATCTGCAGAAGCGGAGCCTCCACTATCTCGGAGCTTCAGGCAGTGGGACGGGCGTCCATTCTGATACCCTCCCCCAATGTAACTGCCAACCATCAGTATCATAACGCAATGGTGCTCGGACGGGCAGGCGGAGCGGTGGTCATTGAGGAAAAGAACCTCACCGACGAAATGCTTATAGAGAAGGTCAGGGAGCTGACAGAGGATCCCGGCAAGCTGGACACTCTTGCAAGACGTGCCGCAGAGACCTATGTCAGTGACACTCCCGACAGAATCTACGCTGTCATTAAGGAGCTTATAGGCGACAAAGTATAAGCGGGGAAGCCCCCGCGGGCAGATCGTTGTCTATTCTGTTCGATAGAGTAATATACGATTCGGAAATTTACTTACCGGTAAACAGGCATTACCTTGTAACAGCTTTTTTCCCTTACGCATACCATAAAGTAAAACGCGTAAGGGAGCTGCAAATATGCAGAAGCTGGTAATAAACGGAGGGAAAAAGCTGGGCGGAGAGATAGTTCTGCAGGGGGCAAAAAACGCTGCGCTGCCGATCATAGCAGCATCGGTGCTGTGCGGGGAGGAGATAATCCTCCATAACTGTCCCCGTATCTCGGATACCTACTCCGCAATGAGAATACTTACATATCTTGGCTGTAGGGCAGGCTTTGAGGATAAAAATACTGCGGTCATAAAGGCGGAAAATGTCTCCGCAGACGGAATCTCCGACGAGCTGATGAGGGAGATGCGCTCGTCTATTTTCTTTTTGGGAGCCGTCCTCGGAAGAACGGGGCGGTGCAGGATAACTCTCCCGGGAGGCTGCGATCTGGGTCCAAGACCCATTGATATGCACCTTTCCGCACTCCGCAAAATGGGAGTCACCATCCGTGAGGAGTTCGGAGCGCTGAACTGCACTGCGGAAAACGGTCTCCACGGGGCAAAGATACCGCTGTCCTTTCCGTCGGTGGGAACTACTGAAAACATCATGCTTGCCGCAGTCCTTGCAGAGGGGACCACGGTCATACATAATGCGGCAAGAGAGCCGGAGATCATCGACCTTGCAAGCTTTCTCACAGCCTGCGGCGCAAAAATAAACGGCGCGGGAAGCGGAAAGATCACCATAAACGGCGTGAAAAGTCTCTACGGCTGCGAGTACACCGTCATGCCCGACAGGATAGCCTGCGCTACATATCTTGCCTGCGCAGCTGCCGCGGGAGGCGAGCTTGTGGTCTCGGACTGCCGTCCCTCCGATATGGAGAGCATACTTACCGTCTTTGAGCAGATGGGATGTATTCTTCATACCACAGGGGAGAAAATATATTTCAGCGCGGGGCGTCCTCTCAAGGCGGTGACACCCATAAGAACAATGGTGTATCCCGGATTTCCCACGGACGCTCAGGCGGTGATAATGGCTGCTCTGTGTAAGGCAAAGGGCACGTCCGTGTTTGCAGAGAACATCTTCGAGAACCGATACAAGCACGTTGACGGTCTGAGACGCATGGGAGCGGATATCCTTGTGGAAGGCAAGGTGGCTGTCATAGAGGGCGTGAACCGTCTTTACGGGGCAAAAACGGACGCCCCCGATTTAAGAGGGGGAGCGGGTCTTGTTGCAGCCGCTCTTTCAGCGGAGGGGACCTGCGAGATATCAAACATACACTATATTGACAGGGGATATGAGGAGATAGAAAAGGTACTTTCCTCCGTGGGAGCGGATATAGTAAGAATATAAAGGAATTTTATTATGCGGGATGTAAGACGCGGACAGCGAAGAAAAAGGAATATGTCACTTTATTACGGCACGGTGCTTCTTATTGCTCTGGTTATATTTGCCATACTTTCGGTGACAGTCTTTTTCAGGACAGAAACAGTGATAATAACGGGATCATCTGTCTATTCCATAGACGAGATCATCTCTGCAAGCGGTATAGAGGGCGGAGAAAACATGATAAGGAAAAATATGGGCAAGGCTGAGGAGAGGATAACCTCGGAGCTGGTGTATATTGAGACAGCCCATATTTCAAGAAAGCTGCCCTCCTCTGTGGAGATTTCGGTTACTCCCTGTGTTGAAAGCGCCTGTATGCAGTACGATGAGGGATGGTTCATAGTCAGTGCAAAAGGCAAGGTGCTCCGTACAGCGGAGTCCCCGCCTGAGGGCATGATAATATTTTACGGCACAGAGCCTGCAGAGGACATCGGGATAGGAAGCACATTTGCTTCGGCAGAGGAAAACAAGACAGAGGTGATATATGAGCTGCTTGAAAAGAGGCTGTCAGGAGGGTTTGCCGAAAAAATGACAAGCTTCGATGTCACAAGCAGGGTAAACATAAGCTGTATGTATGAGGACAGGATAAATATTGAGCTGGGAGCCATCTCGGATCTGGACTACAAGTTCAGATTTGCCGAGGAGATCATTACGCTTTACCTTGAAGATAACGCCGAAGGCAGACTCAGGATGCTTGAAAACGGAGCCCAGTTCATGAGCAATTCCGACCTGGAACAGATCATGGAGTTCCGCAGAGCCCAGGAGGAAGCCGCTGAACAGGCTCTTACCGAGCCTGCGGAAACAGACGCAGAACCGTCTGAGGATACGTCTGCGTCAACAAAACTCAATTTTGAGTAAACATTTTTAGTAATATTTTCTAAACTGCATATTTTTTTGCCAAACCCCTTGAAAATCATATGAAAGTATGTTAAAATAGATGTTGTGTATATAGCTGTTTTTGGCTTGGAAAATTTATAGGAGGATGTTCTAAATGGGTTTTTCTGTTGATAGTGAAGAGATCTATTCCGATATAAATATAAAAGTTGTAGGTGTCGGCGGAGGCGGAGGCAACGCACTTAACTGTATGGCATCCGAGGGTATCTGTGATGTTGAGTTCGTTGCAGTCAATACAGATGCTGCTGCTCTGCGTTCTTCCAAAGCGTCAGTAAAGGTACAGATAGGCGAAAAGCTCACCCGCGGAAGAGGCGCAGGCAATAAGCCTGAGATAGGCGAGCGTTCCGCTCAGGAAAACAGGGACGAGATCGCAACAGCTCTCAAGGGCTCTACAATGGTGTTCATTGCTGCCGGTATGGGCGGCGGAACAGGCACAGGAGCAGCTCCTGTTGTTGCTGAGATCGCCAAGGAGCTTGATATACTTACAGTCGCTGTGGTAACAAAGCCCTTCAATTTTGAGCAGAAGGCAAAGATGACACAGGCTGAGCGGGGTATCGGCGAGCTTATGAAGCACGTTGACTCTCTGGTAGTTATCCCTAACGAGAGACTTATATCCACAAGTGAAAGACAGCTTACTATGAAGGAAAGCTTCGCTCTTGCTGACAATATACTTAAAACAGGCGTAAAGTCCATTGCCGAGCTTATCACTGTAGACGGCTTCATCAATCTGGACTTCGCCGATGTTGAGACCACAATGAAGAATGCAGGATATGCACATATGGCTATCGGACACGGCTCCGGCAAGGATAAGGCGGCAGAGGCTGCAAATGCGGTCATCACCAGTCCGCTGCTTGAGACCTCCATCAGCGGCGCAACACGTCTGCTGGTAAATATCGTGATGTCCGAGGACGCTCTTTCCACCGATATCGATACCGCTACAAAGCTTATCACAGAGGCTGCGGATCCTGATGTTGAGCTTATCTTCGGTGCAAGCTTCGACCCGAACATGGAGGATGAGATCAATCTTACTGTTATTGCCTCCGGCTTCAGAGAGTTCGGCGTAGGAACTGTTGTCAATGCAGACGAGACATCGGGCATTGCAAAGGATCCTGTGGCAGATGAAGCTATAAAGCCTTCCACCGCAATGGACGACTACACTGAGCTCATGGACATCTTCAACAGCAGAAGCTGAGTGCCGATCATTATAGTATATTTAAGAGCCCGGAGATGGTTTCCGGGCTTTTTATTTTGATAGTGGTTTTCTGCAATACTAACGTGCCCCCTTGATAGGGGGCTAAAGAGTGCTAAAATATTTGGGATTTTTAAGGGTGGGGGTAGATAAGGGTCAAGGCTCAGCCTTGTAACCGAATTGTAAATGGATGTAACCGTTTTGTAATTGAATTTCCTTTCCAGTAATGGTATAATATAATCAGCAAAGTGTAATTTTAATGCATTTCTTACAAAATCTTAGCTGTCCTTTATATATTCTGACGAAAGGAGCGTGAACGGTTATGAAAAAGCTGTGGGTCATTATAGCTGCGTGTGTGCTGTGTCTTGCTGCATCAGGGTGCAGAGCTGACATTATAAATAATAATGCCGGTGAGACAAGCGCTGTACAGTACGTCCCGGAAAAGCCGGAAAATCTTGTCAGAAGCAATCCTGCAGCTATCGGGTACAGTCTTGAAGACGCTGTGGAAGTCCCCTTTGAGTCCTACACCTACGATTTTACAGCCTATGACAACAACTATATGATAACCGTTGCCGCGGATGAAAAAAAGACAGGTCTGATCCTGACAGTAGAGGACAATAATTTCGGGTATACCAATATAAATGTAACGCCTCCCGGAGGATACGTGGTGTATCTGCCATATTCCCAGCAGTATGCAAGCAGTGTCTGCACGATAATACGCAGCACCGAGGATGACTGTCCCGATCTTATGAAGATAGACTTCTATCTTGCGGATTTTACAGACGAAAGGCTGCCTTATGTTGTAAGCAAGATCTATTCAATACTGGGCAACCGTCTTGTGGAGGTTGAGGTCTACGACACCTATGTTGAAGATGAACTGGAAAAGCTGGACTATATCCCCGAAAGCTATCTGTACCAGACCGAGCCGCTTAAATTTATGCCTGAGCCGGTAGTCACACAGAATGAGGACGGCAGCTTTACGGCGCATATAGTTACCTATACTCTGAATCCTCATGATATGACTATGCGTCGGGCATATGAGGACTGTACTCCTGACTCTCCTCTTTATTATGGATATGCGGCTCATGCGATAGCGGGAAATATATATCAGTATTTTGCCGTTACAAGTCTTAATGTGGCTGATTATACGGAGTATGTGGAGGTGGAGGTTTCCGGTGAGGAGCAGAACCAGTATTTCTTCAAGGTGGATGACCCGAGATTTTCCACTGTTCAGGAACTGAAAGATTATGTGGGCAGGTATTTTTCCGATGATATGGTGAGCGAGATGTTCCGCAGTGCGCCTCAGAAGTACCGTGACATAGACGGTGAGCTTTACACTATCCTTGGCGACGGCGGTGTAAACGATACTCTCGGCAAGCTTACCATCACAGGCTGGGAAACAGACGGGGAGCGCATTACCTATTATACCAAGCAGGAAAAACTGAATGATAATCATGAAGTGACGGAATACATTGACGGAGGGAATTTTGTTATCCTGACAAAGCCGGACGGATCCTTTATAGTAGAGGAATACAGGTATCCGACACTTTGAAAATAATTGAAAGCGCAGTGGTCTTTTCGGTCTCTGCGCTTTTTGTAGTAATAGATTAAATTATCATTTAGCAACGCAAACTGGGGTGCCTTTTTCGCCGCGCAAGCGGCG
>JAFLUI010000147.1 GCA_022508825.1 Oscillospiraceae bacterium | reverse complement strand
GAGCACGGCGGCGATCCTACATCTGTAGAATTCTGCCACAGAATCGGTCTGGATTATGTATCCTGCTCACCTTTCCGTGTGCCTATCGCACGTCTTGCTGCTGCACAGGCTGCTATCAAGGACTAAGGGCTGCATGACTGCACTGTCAGAAATTAAAAATAATGGGGACGCTGCAAAATTTGCAGCGTCCCTTTTTATTTTTTGTGACGGAAGCTCTTACTCCTCAACAGGAACGATGATGCGGCTTACAAATTTATCGGGCTTGATCTCTCTGCCCATATAGGGAGCGACAAGGCACAGTCCCCGGACCACATCCTTGCGTTTCAGATTCAGCTCCTGCAGCTTTTCGTCAATAAGGGAGGTTATTTCCTTTATGGCATATATATTATTGCCATAATACAGGACAGACAGCGCTTTTCCTCCGGAGATCAGTGTGGTCTCGTCGGAGGCGCAGTCTGGTTCGACAGGCATACAGCAGGTATAGTGCATATCCTTGCCGTCCGGTGCCGCCTTGAAAAACTCATCGTAGGGAGTCAGGATAAACAGTGGCTCTGAAGCGATCATTCTGTATCCCTTTGTATAGGCTTCATGGCAAAGACCGTACATATCGTTGTATTTGTCCGTCAGATCCTTACCGGTAAATGATCTTGCAAAGCATATGTAGTCCGGCAGGTCGATAAGCTCACAGGACAGATGATTTTTATTATTGCTCCGCAGCTTCATTTCCTCCAGAGCGCGCTTTGAAGCGGACACTATATGGGCAAGTTTTTTGATAAAAACAGCGGAATTGCCTTCGGAGTCGTAAAAGTCCTTTATGTCGTCATACTGCAGTCCCATTTCCTGAAATGCTTTTATCTGGAGTATCTTGTTGATGTTGTGGTTGTCGTAATAGCGGTATCCGCTTTGTTCGTCACAGTGTGCAGGGTCAAGGAGTCCCCTGCTTTCCAGACGCAGCACCGTGCTTCGTGATATACCGCACACCTTGCACACCTGACCTATGGTAAAAAAATTATTTTCCAAAAAAATCCCCTTTTCCTATTGACTCGTTCATGGGTGGACATGTTATACTATATTTGACCCCTATATATTTTACCACAGAATCACTCAACAATCAACAAAAATTTACACAGGGGTCCTGTGCCGGACAGTCCGCCGTCCGGCTGAACAAGCTTACACCTTATATCCGGAACAGGGGCAGTAATTGCTCCGGAGGGACAAGTATCACCGATATCCATAAAAAATTTTCCACCTGTACTTACCCGCAGTCCCTCCGGAGATGCGCCCTGAATTTCAGTATTTTGCTGATCCTCCTAAAAATGGTCTATATACAGAAAAAACGTCTCAGGTCAAAAACCCGGGACGGTTTTTCTTCTCAAACCGTTGTAATTTTGAAAAAGCTGTGGTATAATTAGTTCAGGAAGTGAATTGCAAATGGATCAGAGCGATTATTTGATGATAATATAAATCAAGGCGATACCGCACAAGAATATAGGAGGGCTGTTATATGAGCACAACTGAAAGACTGCATACCATTATTGATGAAATGCCAATGGATCAACAGGAAGCATGGCTCATAATTCTTGAAGCAAGCCATAGAAAACAGACCATAGAAGAAACAGAGCCTGATGAATGGGATCTGGAAATGATAAAACAAGCTGAAAAAGAAAATGACGGCGAGAAAATCTCATTAGAGAGCCTTGCAAAAGAATTGGGAATCGACCATGGCAGCTTATAAATCTATCATTTTTGAAAAAGCGGCAAAAAAATTTATTGTTAAGCAGATTCCGGAACAACAGAAAAGGCTCTTGAAAGCTATAAGCAGATTGCCGGAAAACGGTGACATTAAGAAATTGAAAGGATACAGTTCACTGTACCGGCTCAGAGTCGGGGATTACAGAGTGCTTTATACTGTTGATACAGACGATCAGTACACTATTGTTACGGTATCTAATGTTGACAACAGGGGACAGGTGTATAAATAATTTCCCTGTCAATATGTTTACAATGGAGGGATAAGCTGTGACTATCGAGATAGAAACTCTGCTTAAATTCGGCGGCGCTATGCTGGGACTGCTCCTGATAGTATGGCTCATCGCTCTGCTGACCCCGAAAGCCGCGGGGCTTATTGATAAGCTCAAAAAACCCAGTCCCGAAAGGGTGCAGGATAGTATAACTTCGGAAAACATTTATCATGTCTACAGCATCTTTGAAGATAGACCTGATGGTGCAGTGAATGGCATGGTTGAGTCGTCTGAAAAATCGGACGGGGATAGTAAAAAATAAATGCGGGAACGTTCCCGACAAGGAGAGTTTTAATTATGGCTAAAGATAATAAAAAAATGGTAGAAGCGATAACCTCTATGGACGAGGATTTCGCAAAATGGTACACAGACATCGTAAAAAAGGCGGAGCTTATCGAGTACACCTCCGTTAAGGGATGCATGGTCATCCGTCCCTATGGATATGCTATATGGGAGAATATGCAGCGCATACTGGACGGTATGTTCAAGGACACCGGTCATGAAAATGTATGTATGCCTATGTTCATTCCCGAAAGTCTGCTACAGAAGGAGAAGGACCACGTTGAGGGCTTCGCTCCCGAGGTCGCATGGGTGACCCACGGCGGCTCGGAAAAATTAGAGGACAGGCTTTGCGTCCGTCCTACCTCCGAGACACTTTTCTGCGAGCATTACGCAAATATCGTACACTCTTACCGTGACCTGCCCAAGCTGTACAATCAGTGGGTGTCCGTTGTCCGCTGGGAAAAGACCACCCGTCCTTTCCTCCGTTCAAGAGAGTTCCTCTGGCAGGAGGGTCACACTATCCACGCAACAGCAGAGGAGGCTATTGAGGAAACAGAGCGTATGCTGAATGTCTATGCCGAGTTCTGCGAGAAGAGCCTTGCAATGCCGGTCATCAAGGGCAGAAAGACCGACAGCGACAAGTTCGCAGGGGCGGAAGCTACCTACGCTATCGAGGCTCTCATGCATGACGGCAAGGCGCTGCAGGCAGGTACCTCCCACTATTTCGGGGACGGCTTTGCAAAAGCCTTCGACATCATGTACACCGACAAGGAAAACAAAAAGGTATACCCTCACCAGACCTCATGGGGAGTTACAACAAGACTTATCGGAGCGGTCATCATGACCCACGGCGACGACAGCGGTCTTGTGCTTCCTCCTGCGGTTGCTCCCATACAGGCAGTCATTGTTCCTATCCAGCAGTTCAAGGAGGGCGTCCTTGACAAGGCTAAGGAGCTTGCTGACAAGCTTAAGTCAGCAGGTGTCCGTGTCAAGGTGGACGACAGCGACAACACCCCCGGCTGGAAGTTCGCAGAGTACGAGATGAAGGGCGTGCCTGTCCGTATCGAGATAGGACCCAAGGATATCGAAAACAACCAGTGCGTATGCGCTCTGCGGTACAGCGGTGAGAAAAAGATGGTCTCCCTCGAAAACGATCTGGAGACCTTTAAGGATACTATTATAAATATGCTGGAGAAGGATATTCCCGGGGGAATGTTTGAAAAGGCCCGGGAAAACCGGGAGAAGCACACCTATTCCTGCGTGACAATGGAGGAGATCACCGCCGCTCTTGAAAAGAACGGGGACGGCTTTGTGAAGGCTATGTGGTGCGGCGGCGAGGAGTGCGAGGACAAGATCAAGGAAGTCACAGGCGTGGGTTCCAGATGTATCCCCTTTGAGCAGGAAAACCTCTCCGACAAGTGCGTTTGCTGCGGAAAGCCGGCGAAGTCTATGGTTTACTGGGGAAAGGCATATTGATATGGACTACAAAAAATTTCGTGATGTCAACGCATGGCTGAATTTCATAGGAACGGAGCTTTCGGCAGTCCTGAGCATAGTGATGATGTTCTTTCCGGAAAAACACGTAAGCATTAATTTTATGCCGTTCATGCTGTTTTCTGTAATAGCGAATGCCAGAACGGTCTGGCTGACGTCGCAAAAGGATTACAGCGCGGAGGAATATGTCAGAAGCTCTTCCGAGCCTGTGCTGAATGAAAACGCCGGAAAGGGAAAGGCTCTTTTAGTGATCCAGCTGATATCCGGCTGTTTGATTATTGCGCTTTCGGTAATTAAGGTCATTATGAACTAAAGGCGAGGGAGTGGAGATCAATGCGGGAACAATTAATAAGAAATGCGATTCAGTGTAAGCATTGCGGTGATGTGATAGAATCCAAGCACCGCCATGACTTTGTTTCCTGTTCATGTGGATGCTGCTGTGTTGACGGCGGATTAGATTATATACGGCGTGGTTTTTTACATTCCAAAGACGAAGATTATATTGAGCTTAGCGAGTATTCTGATGACGAGCAATTAATAGCCGAGAGGAGGGCACCGTGGAAAGATTTATACCAATTTTATTTATAATAGTATCACTGACATTGACCCTGACCGGCTGTACGGCAAAAAAAGACGCCCCTCTCCACGGACAGGAGCAGATAGAAGCTCTCCGGGAGGAAGCAAAGACATGGTCAAGCGGCAGGTACCTTTTCACCGACCTTAAAACAGGCGGGACAGATCGGGTGTTTTCCTTTATGTATGAGCCGGACGGCAGTCAGACCAGTCTCTACGAGCAGGTCACGGACGGCATCTATCACGCCGAATATTACAGCAGAGGGACGCTCTGTGTCTATGACGGGGAAAACGTTTCGGTCTACAACACAAGCAGCGAAGGCTACGAGTCCTATAATAAGGACAACCCCCACCCCTATTCCACGGGAGACCTGTTTTTCTATATTGCTCCCTGCGTAATGTCCTCCGCAGAAAGCACCGACGGCAAGGGGAACATCACCTATCTGTACAATTACAATACAGACAGGATAAACCAGACCATGGATACTTCCTATACAAAATTTGTCACCGCCTATACCTTTGACAGCGAGGGGAATTTTCTTTATTTCACTCTGGACAATTCAGGAGATGAGGACGCACGCACCTATATGATCGAGATGATCGGCATAAACTCTCTTACAGAGATCGAAAACCCCATGATGGCAGAGTAATATTTATATAGTATGCTTCATTTTACGCCATTTTATTCATTTTCAGGGCGATTTTGTAAATTTTACACAAATCACCCCGCAAAATTTCCCGAAATTTTCTACACCCAAAAACCCCCTCCCCTCTTGCAATTGCAAGGGGGGAATGTTATAATATTAGTTGCGTGACTGCAAAATATATATGTTTTTGCGAGGAAGCGGAAGGTTGCCTGCGGTCTGCAGGGGAATTTCCGTGGAGTATGTCCGGTCTGTGAACCGGGCGGCTGTGATAGTGAACACTGTGGGTGCTTAAACCGTGGGCGTGACTGGCGGGCTGATTAAGGGACAGCGTGTGTTGTTTCAAGTCCGGAGCATTGTCCAAAGGTAAGCTTGTGTTTGCACATACTCGGAAAACAATGGTTTTTCGGGTTTTTTAATTCGGAGAGTTTGATACACACGGAAACGTTGTAACGATAAATCGCCGATTATCACATATACCTCGTCCCCAAATAAAAAATTTCAGGAGGCGATCTTATGGCAGTCAATGAAAAAATCAGGATCAGGATCAAGGGCTACGACCACGCTGTAGTGGATGCAGCTGCAACAAAAATCGTTGAGGCAGCTAAGCGCAGCGGTGCAAGAGTAAGCGGACCTATCCCACTTCCTACCGACAAGGAGATAATCACTATCCTCCGTGCGGTACACAAGTACAAGGATAGCCGTGAGCAGTTTGAAATGCGTACTCACAAGAGACTTATCGACGTTATCAGACCGTCCGACAAGTCTGTTGAGGCTCTTCAGGGTCTTGAACTTCCTGCCGGCGTTGATGTTGTAATGGAAATTAAATAAGATTTCCCAAAGATATCACCCGCAGGTCATGTTGCGGAAACGCAACCAATAACCAAAGGAGGAAAAACTAATGACAAAGGCACTCATCGGAAAGAAGATCGGCATGACTCAGATCTTCGATGAAACAACAAACAAGGTCATCCCCTTGACTGTTGTTGAAGTGGGCCCCTGCGTTGTCGTTCAGAAGAAAACTGTTGAGAACGACGGCTACA
>JAFLUI010000146.1 GCA_022508825.1 Oscillospiraceae bacterium | reverse complement strand
GTAAAAATTTTAACAAAATATTCAGATAAAAGTTTGCGTAATCAGATTTTTTATGTTAAAATAGTAGATGTAGAAAACGATCATTGTATTGGCGAAATTTGCAGTAAAGAATAGGATAAAAAAAATAAGGAGTTAGTGATTATGTCGGTTTATCGTATTTATGTTGAAAAGAAGCCGGAGTATGCTGTAGAGGCAAGAAATCTGCTTGTGGACGTAAAGACCGCCCTCAGGCTGGACAACCTCAGAGGCATACGTATCCTTAACAGATACGATGCAGAGGGTCTGAGCGAAGCGGACTTTGCTCTTGCTTCGGTCAATGTTTTTTCCGAGCCTGCTGTTGATGTATGCTACAAGCATCTGCCCGAGATCAAGGAAAACGAGGCTGTATTTGCAGTAGAGTACCTTCCCGGACAGTTCGACCAGCGCGCGGACTCCTGCGAGCAGTGTATCCAGATACTCACACAGGGCGACCGCTGCAAGGTGAGAAACGCCAGAGTGTATATTGTGACCGGAAAGCTCTCCCACTCTGAGCTTTCAAGGCTGAAAGCATACATAATCAACCCTGTTGAGAGCCGTGAGGCTTCTCTTGCAGAGGTCTCCACACTTGCCACCGATTACGATATCCCCATATCTGTTGAAACTCTGGAAAACTTTATCTATCTTGAAGAGGTAGAGCTTGTGGGCTTCATCAACAAGTACGGTCTTGCCATGGATCTGGACGACATCAAGTTCTGTCAGAGCTATTTCAAGAACGAGGAAAAGCGTGACCCTACCATCACCGAGATAAGAATGATAGACACCTACTGGTCAGATCACTGCCGTCACACCACATTTTCAACTATTATCGACAAGGCAGACATCAACGCCGACTATATACAGAAGACCTACGACAAATACATTGAGGTCAGGAAAGAGCTTGGCAGGTCGGACAAGCCCATCACCCTTATGGACATTGCCACCATCGCCGCAAAGAAGCTGAAAAAGGACGGCATCCTTAAAGACCTGGACGAATCCGAGGAGATCAACGCCTGCTCTGTTGAGATCAAGGTCGATGTTGACGGAGATATGCAGGACTGGCTCCTTATGTTCAAAAACGAGACCCACAACCACCCCACCGAGATCGAACCATTCGGCGGAGCGGCGACCTGTCTTGGCGGAGCTATCAGAGACCCCCTTTCGGGACGCTCCTACGTTTATCAGGCTATGCGCGTAACGGGCGCTGCAAATCCCCTTGTTCCCGTTGAGGACACCGTTCACGGAAAGCTCCCACAGAGAAAGATCACAGTGGGGGCTGCAAACGGATACAGCTCCTACGGAAACCAGATAGGACTTGCTACCGGTCATGTTTCCGAGGTATACCATCCCGGATATGTTGCAAAGCGTCTTGAAATAGGCGCTGTTGTGGGAGCGGCAAAAAAAGAGGACGTTGTCCGTGAAGTCCCCGTCCCCGATGATGTTATCATCCTCCTTGGCGGACGTACCGGCAGAGACGGCTGCGGCGGAGCTACAGGCTCCTCAAAGTCCCACACCGAGGAGTCCCTTGAACACTGCGGTGCAGAGGTTCAGAAGGGCAATCCCCCGGAGGAAAGAAAGCTCCAGAGACTTTTCAGAAATCCCGATGTTACAAGAATGATAAAGCGCTGCAACGACTTCGGAGCAGGCGGTGTTTCCGTTGCCATTGGTGAGCTTACAGACGGTCTTGTTATCGACCTTAACAAGGTCCCCAAGAAATATGACGGTCTTGACGGCACCGAGCTTGCCATCTCCGAAAGTCAGGAGCGTATGGCTGTTGTTGTCCGCAAGGAAGACGCAGACAAGTTTATCTCCGAGGCAGCAAAGGAAAATCTTGAAGCCACTCTCGTAGCGGTAGTTACAGAAGATCCCCGTCTTAAAATGACATGGAACGGAAAGATAATCGTTGACCTGTCAAGGGAATTTCTTAACAGCAACGGCGCAGAGAAGCACACAAATGTTGCAGTGCCTATCCCTGTCACCGCTCAGATAAAGACCTACAGCGACACTCCCGACGGCTGGGAGCAGCTTATGACCAACCTTAATGTCTGCTCGCAGAAGGGTCTGGTGGAGCGTTTTGACTCCACTATCGGAGCGGGTACTGTCCTCATGCCCTACGGCGGAAAATATCAGCTTACACCTACTCAGGCTATGGCTGCAAAGATACCCGTCCTTAAAGGCGAGACCGACACCTGTTCAATCATGGGATGGGGCTACAATCCGTATATAAGCGACAAGAGCCCATACCACGGAGCAATGTTCGCAGTTATAGAGTCCATTGCAAAGGTGGTGGCAGCAGGCGGAAGCTACAAAAACTGCTGGCTCACCTTCCAGGAGTATTTTGAAAGGACACAGAACAATCCCACCCGCTGGGGCAAGCCCTTCTCCGCTCTGCTGGGAGCATTCAAGGCTCAGCTGGAGCTTGGCTGCGGAGCTATCGGCGGCAAGGACTCAATGTCCGGAACATTTGAAAATATCGATGTTCCCGCTACTCTTGTCTCCTTTGCGGTATCCACAGCATCCGCGAAAAAAATAATCTCCCCCGAGTTCAAAAAGGCGGGCGACAAGGTAATTCTTATAGTCCCCGACCTTGACGAAAACGGTCTTCCCGTATTTGACAGCGTGAAGTCCTGCTATGAGCGGGTGGAGAAGCTTATCTCGGAAGGAAAAGCAGTTGCAGCATGGGCACTTGGCTTCGGCGGCGTTGCTGAGGCAGTAGCAAAGATGTCACTCGGAAACAGGATAGGCTTCAAATTCAGCAAGAAAGTCCCCGACGACCTGCTTTTCTATTCAAGATATGGAGGATTCGTTGTTGAGCTTAACGGAGACCCCTTTACCGTAGAAAACGTCATCGGCGAGACTATCCCCGAATACAGGATAGACTGCAAGACCTACACCGTTGATATGGAGTCCATCCAGAAAAAATGGGAGGACAGACTGGAGCCAGTATTCCCCTGCAATATCAGGACGGAAGACAAGCCCGCTAAGATATTCACCTACACCGCAAAAGACCCGGTTCAGCACGCTTCCTCATTTGCAAAGCCCAGAGTGCTTATTCCCGTATTCCCCGGTACAAACTGCGAATACGACACAGCAAGGGTATTTGAAAGAGCGGGAGCTGTCCCCGAGATCGTGGTCATAAAGAACCTGTCCTCGTCAGCTTTGGAGGAAAGCGCCGCTTACTTTGAAAAGGCTGTCAAGGACTCACAGATAATCATGATACCCGGCGGCTTCTCCGGCGGTGACGAGCCGGACGGTTCAGGAAAGTTCATTACCGCATTTTTCAGGAATCCCCGTATCAAGGACGCTGTCCACGACCTTATGGACAACAGGGACGGTCTTATGCTGGGAATATGCAACGGCTTCCAGGCGCTTATCAAGCTGGGACTTGTCCCCTACGGAAAGATCGTTGACATGACGGAGGACTCCCCCACCCTTACATTCAACACCATAGGCAGACACCAGTCCATGATGGTAAGCACAAGGGTGGCATCTAACAAGTCCCCGTGGCTTGCAGGCTGCGATGTGGGAGACATCCACAAGATCGCCATTTCCCACGGTGAGGGACGCTTCGTTGCCTCTCCCGAGCTTATCAAGCAGCTTGCAGACAACGGACAGATAGCTTTCCAGTACGTTGACATGAACGGCGAGCCTACTCTGGACATTCGTTACAATCCCAATACCTCCTTTGAAGCTATCGAGGGTATCACCTCCCCCGACGGACGTATCCTTGGAAAGATGGGTCACAGCGAGAGAATTGGCTCCGAGATATGCAAGAACGTTCCCGGAAACAAGGATCAGAAGATTTTCGAGAGCGGAGTTGCATACTTCAAGTAATCATTAATATAAGTGTTTTTTCTGCCACCGGGTAGAAAATTCTGCGCCGGACTTCATATCGTTAGGTCTTAGAAGATATGATGCTCCGGCGTTTTTATCACAATCCCGAAATGGAGAAACTACTGCCATGAAAAAACTTACATCACTGATAAAATATTTCTCAAAGGGCGAGCTTATATTGTGGTGCTCGTCCGTAGTCCTGATAATAACATTTTTTCTGATCTTTGACGGAGAGAATTATCTGACCCTTACAGCGTCTGTCATAGGCGCCACCGCCCTTATTTTCAACGCCAAGGGAAATCCAATAGGACAGGCTCTTATAATTATTTTCAGCATTTTATACGCCATCATCTCCTACTCATTTGCATATTACGGAGAGATGATTACATATCTGGGGATGTCCATGCCAATGGCGATCGTCGCATTGATCTCATGGCTCCGCAATCCCTACAACGGAAACCGCTCGGAAGTAAAGGTCAACCGCATAAAGGGCAAGGAAGTCGCTTTCATGCTGGTACTTACCGCTGTGGTGACCTTCGTGTTTTATTTTATCCTGAAAGCCTTCGGCACGGCAAATCTGATACCAAGCACCGTATCCGTCACCACAAGCTTTATTGCCGCCTATCTGACATTCAGGCGGAGTCCCTTTTTCGCTCTTGCATATGCTTCAAATGACGTTATCCTGCTTATCCTATGGACTATGGCGACTCTTACGGATATTTCCTATCTGTCGGTGATAATCTGCTTTGTGATGTTCCTTATCAACGATATTTACGGATTTATCAACTGGACAAGGATGCAAAAAAGACAAAATGGAGGGGCATAAATGAAAATAGTAAACGGAAAAGAATGTCTGTCCCAGGTCAGAGAGCTGATAACCGAATACACAACCAGTCTGGGCAGAGACCTGTCATTCCAGAACTTAGAGGACGAGCTTCGGGATCCATTGCAAAAATATACCCCTCCCTACGGTGAAATGATAGTGTCTCTGGAAAACGGAAAAGCTCTTGGCATGGCTGCATATCACAGACACAGTAATACCAGATGTGAAATGAAGCGGCTTTATGTCCGACCGGAGGCAAGGGGTCAGCATCTGGGAGACACTCTTGTAAATGAAATTATCCGTCTTGCAAAGGAAGACGGATACAAGGAAATGGTGCTTGACACTATAAAGCCCTTGACAGCGGCAATAAATCTGTACAAAAAACACGGATTTGAGGAATGTGAGCCCTATTATAATAATCCAATGGAAGATGTAATTTACATGATAAAGAAACTGTAACATATTTTTATCAGTCTGTTGACATAACTATAACCGCTGTGATACAATATAATCAAATACAACAGTTTAAACTAAACAGGAGGTCATACTATGAGAAAAAAGCGCTTTTTATCGGTCATAATGACATTTACACTTATGTTGAGCTTTGCAGGATGTCAATCCGGCACTGATACGAACCAGATCGAACAGATTAGTCAGGAAAATCAGACAATACGCCCTACCGTAAAAGAAGATACCGGATCAGAAACAGAAACAGGATCAGAACCCGAATCAACACAACAGACTGAAAAAAGAGAAATAAGGACAGACCGTGACTGGACAATATCTCAGCTTGTTTCTGAACATCTGTACATCAACGGAGTTCAGTTTTCCCTGCCCTGCAATATTGACAATATTCCACAGGGATTTTCTTTAGCCGGTGAGCCATTTGAAGATCCAACATTAATACCTGATTATATTCTGGATAAATGTATTTATGACGGTAACAATATAGGCAGTATATTCTACTACAATGAACGGCACAAAAAAAGCAATGAGATCGCAGTTCTCGACATTGATTTAGAAAATTGCAGTGAATTTGAATTTTACGGCATCAGCAAGGGCGACAGTCATGAAAAAGCCATTGAGATTTTTGGTGAACCGGACGAAGTAATAGATAAATCTTATCTTCATTACTACTATGAAGACGAACATTATATCAAACTTGTTTTTTATGACAATAGTCTTGGAAGTTTCATGGTAGATTTAAGCGGAGATATGCCGTTTGACAAAAAATAAAACAGCAAAGCCTGAGGCGGGGAAGCCCCGGAATACAATCCATTGTGCGCCAGAAAATATAATTAACACAGATTATGGATAATAGTACCATCAGCCATATCAATATCAAAAGAAGTTTTCACCAAATTAAGCTATAAGACCAATACAGCAGATTATGCAAAGCAGATTTCCTATATTTAGGAGGTCT
>JAFLUI010000145.1 GCA_022508825.1 Oscillospiraceae bacterium | reverse complement strand
AACTCGTGTATGGGTTGATAGCTCATCGAGGGTTCGAATCCCTCCTTCTCCGCCACAAGGCTGCCGTCCTTTAATATAAGGACGGTTTCCTTTTACCCCTGACAAACAAAAAGACAGGAAGCCGACAGCCTCCCGTCCTGCAATTTAATATGGATATGCGGATATAGTTTATCGGTAAAACATTAGCTTCCCAAGCTGAGGTGGAGGGTTCGACTCCCTTTATCCGCTCCAGCGGGAAGCCCCGTAAATAAACAGTTTACGGGGCTTCCGCCTTTACAAAGTACACATTAAAGTACACACTTTTATTTAAGGCTGAGTCTTGACCCCCTACCGTCCTTGATTATCGAGGTCGGTCTTATTTTTTGTATTGACATTAAAGCATAAATATGATATAATAACGTCAGAATAATGTCGGAGGTGTTTTTATGCCACAGATAAGACCAATAACAGATCTGAGAAATACAATAGAGATATCCGAGCTTTGCCATTGCTCAGGAGAGCCCATTTTTATTACAAAAAACGGCTACGGAGATATGGTCATAATGAGCAACGAAACCTATGAAAAAGAATTAGCCGCTGCAGAAATATTCCGCAAGCTTCTCATAGCCCAGCGGCAGATCGATGCAGGCGAGGGAGTGAACGGCGAGCAGGTTCTTGAACAACTGAGGAGCAAATTTAAATATGACGAATTATAATCTGATCTTTTCTCCTGAATTTGTAAAAGACCTGAACGATACTTTTGAATATATCAGTCTGACTCTCTCAAATGAACAAGCTGCCAAAAAGCTGATGAAGGATATCGACAGTGCAATTATGAATCTGAAAACAATGCCTGAAATGTATCCTTTAGCCCGTGAGCCTCTTGATATTCTTGGCTATCGGAAGATAATTATAAAAAATTATATTATCATATACTCAGTTGATAAAAAGAAAGAAAATGTTGATCTGCTCAGATGTTTTTATGGCAAGCAGAATTATCTTAGGTTTTTTGAGCAAACCTGAGGCGGGGAACCCCCGCGGGTATACCGTCCTTGGTCATCAGGGACGGTTTTGTTTTTACACATCAAGTGCATACATTAACTCCCGTGCAGTTTCATTTCTTTTGAAATACACCCTGATACCATCGTCGCTTTCAAGCTTAAGTCCGATTTTTTCCATAACCCGGGCGGAAGCTGTGTTTCTGGCATCACAATGAGCGATCAATTTTTTCACTTTCAGCTCTCCTACAACATAATCCTTTAACGCAAGAGCTGCTTCTGCAGCATATCCGCTGCCCCAGTATTTTTTGTTCAGTATCCAACCAAACTCCCCGCATTCTTGCTTTTCGTCCAGATAAATACAGACCGCACCTATCTGTTTGCCATCCAGAACTATCGCAAATTCATAGAAGTCCGGCTGATCCTTTTCCCATTCCTTAGTTACGCTCGATAAAAAGATCGTCGTTTCCTCTACGGACTCATTTGGACCGAAGCGCAGATATTTTGTATTTTCCTTGTCGGACGCATATTCATGCACTATCTCCAAATCGGAAATATTCATAGGACGCAGCGTCAATCTCTCTGTCTTTATTTCAATATACATAAATTATTCCCCCTTATTTATGCAATAGCACACTTCACCCTCAGGCAGGGTATTATCCCTGACGAACCGCTCCACAGTGTCAGTAATGTGCATCCGGGACTTTTCCAGCACCCTCCCCGACTTTATATTTTCGACCCGGTGGTACGCTTCAAGCTTAATGAAATCCGTATTTTTAAAGGCATGGTCAATAAGTCCGGACAACGCCTCTCCCGCATAACCCTTTCCCCAGAACCGCTGTCCTATACAGTATTCTATCTCCGCTGTCCGACAGTCTGAATATACCCTGCAAAATGCGATCTGACCGATATTTTCACCGCCGGACTTCTCAATTATAGCCCACCTGTAAAAATCAGGATTTTTATATCCGTCAATGTACTTTGCAAGGAGCTTTTTCACTTCCGAAAGCGTACTGTAAACCGGCTCGCCGTATTCTATCTGGATTTTCGGGTCGGACGCCCAGTTTCTGAACATATCTTCACAATCATCCGCTGTAAATGGACGGCAGATAAGACGCTCAGTTTCAAATGTCTTTGTACCAACGTGATTCATGATCTCCTCCTTTATTCCTCCCCTATCGTACTATATCCACCATTCCGGCGTAAGCTGTCCTAATGTTGTTATTTTTCCATTCTCATAATCAAGCATGATCTCTATATCCTTATATTTTTCAGGCATAAGCTGAACCATAAGCTCCCGGCACGCACCGCATGGGGCTCCCGTTTTGCCGTCCGGCATAATTGCAAGCACCTTGACTATCTCACTCTCACCATTTGTGAGCATATTGAAAATAGCATTCCGTTCAGCGCATATGCCAAGAGTTGAACAGGTGTCAACACAAACCCCCACATATATTTTCCCCGATGCGGTCAGTATTGCTGCCGCCACTCCTCCAGCCTCTACATAATCTGATATTTTTCTTCCGTTCTGTACTTCCTTTGCGGCAAGATAAAGCTTATCCCATGTTTTATCCATTGCTGTGACCTCCTATAAATTTGAATCTAATAATCATACTAAATGCACCATCATAATTCCGGCTCATTTTTACTGCCCCATATACACTATAAAAAAATCAGGAATTTATCTGATTTTTTCCCATCCTAATGTTTGATAAACTTCTTCAATTTTTTCTATCAATTTGTCACCGAAAACCCATATTTCCTCTCTCCAAGGATGTCCAAGATATCCAAATTCAAAAAACTCATCTATAAAGAAATAATAGTCACCATCAGGTAAAAAGCCGGGAAAATAAGCATAACATCCTCCATTGGGATGATTTTTATACTCTTTCCAGATACTTTTTTGTTCCTCCTTGTTTCTTGGGTCAAAAATAAAAGCTGAATGCTGCCAATCCAAAGCATACATTCTTTGTCCTTCAGGAGTTACAGATATAAATATATCTCTGATTATATCGTCTGTTAAATCGATTTGCTCGTCAGTCATTTTGTCTATACCATATACGGCGTAATTACCGCTGATCTGAAATGGCAGCGCAATTTTCATTGAATGTCCTCTATAGTTACATGATGGTTTGAATTTTAATTTTTCATAGACTCTGTCCCATATTAAATTATATTCCAGATCATCATTGATAAGCATATTTAGTAAACCTCCAATTTGTCTTTATCATATCTGTCTAATATCTAAACCGTCAATTCTATCTGATTTCCCTCTATACCAACTATACAGCTTTCATAATAGCCGTCACCTGTTGTTCTCGGACCGCTTATAACTTCAAACCCGTCCGACCTTAATCTTTCAGTTAATTGATCGACCTTTTCGGCACTTCCCAGACTGAAAGCAATGTGAATATACCCTGTCTGACTGATTTCCTTTGCATTATCAGTCATCTGCGGCTTATTCATTATTTCCAGTCTTGCACCGTCATCAAACGATAAAAAGTAAGAGCGGAAGTCTGTTTTTGTATTGTAATATCCGGTGTTTGATTTTGCATTAAAATATTTTACAAAAAAGTCCCTTGCCGCTTCTAAATCATTCACATACATTGCGATATGTTCAATTTTCATTCAGACCCTCCTGTCATTTATATTAAATGCGCCGTTATAATCGTGTAGCTGTGCGAATTGACAGTTATTTTTATATTATCTATCTCACAATACCAGTTCTTGCCCTGCTTATAAATAGTACATCTTGGGTCTGATATTTTATTTTTACAGTATTCAACAACATCGTCAGTGTCTGATTTAAGATTTTTCTTAATTCTGTCGACACCCATTTCTGTTGTATGTATTTTATCAATATTATCTAATAGTTCTTTTTTGCTTTCCATTTTTATGACTCCAATCAAAATTCTATCTCAGCCACTACACCATAATGGTCGCTTGCAGCAAGACCGGTTTCTTTTAAGACCTCTGAACCGAAAATAACACAATTCTTTAATTCCGGCAATTCAACAGGGAAAGGATTTTTTAATAATATCCGATCGACCCGCTGACTGACCTCAATCGTATTCTTTGTCTCTGCTGTACCCCACCGTGGATTTTTGCGAAAATCCAGTGTGGACGATGCTTTCGTTCCGCTTATTTCTGCATAGACCTCTGCTAAATCGAAATAATAAGCGTCAGCACCCAAAAGTGACTGCTCATTAGTCAGAAAACGATGTACAGATGAATTTTCAGAGCAGTTAAAGTCCCCCATTAAAAGCGTATAGTCAGCCTTTATGCTATCGGCCTTTTCAATAATATCCACAATAGCCTTTTCTCTTAAAGATGCCTTTTCCCACGGTAAATGGACATTTATAATAAGCAGCGTTTTGCTGTCTGACTGTATGCAGGCAGATGTCCCATACTCAAAATCATATGTTTTTTCAATAGGATACCTGCTTAAAACCGAAAGTCCCGCCTGAGCCTGCCAATGTGAATTATCGTATCCGCATTTTTTAGAAAGACTATCACACTTTTCCCGGTCTGATACCTCCTGCAAACAGATAATATCCGCTTTTGTTGCAGCGATCTCGTCAATGATCTGACCGAAACGCACAGGCATCCCTGCATTGCTGTCCCAGATGTTATATGTTGCGATTTTCATAGTGCTTTCTCCTGTAAAATCAAATCATCTATCTTTCAATTTCACATATATCCCCACAAAGCAAGTATACGGCTTGATGATCGTTTCAAAGTGCTGACTGTCTCCTTTAGCAAACTCGTTATCCGCTGAAAGCCACTCACTCCACGCCTTGTCGAAGCAGTCCATCTCCCATGTCTCCACCGTTTCTATCCTGTCGTGACTGCCTATAAGCTCTTTCCAGTGCTTCGGACTTTTGAACATATAGGCTTCCTCACCGAGCCAGTCGGAAACAAGCTCTTCTGCACGACCCGTATACTCATTTTTCATGCCGGGAATGCCGATCAGAACTACTCCACCGTCTTTCATGAAAGGCAGTATCTTTTCCTGAAAAAATCCCTCCTGACCTGCGAAATAATGATAAGAGTCGATACTGACCAGTGCAGAGAAAAATTTCTCTGCAAAATGAAGGTCATTGGCATCCTCGCAGACAGGTGTTATCTGTCCGCCCACACCCCATTTATCAAACCGCTCCCTGTTTTCTTCCGCCTTCACCCACAAGTCGTTTGCATAGACCTTCGCTCTTGTTTCCTTGGCAATAACAAGACTTGTTATTCCCTTTCCGCATCCCAGATCAAGTATCAGATCATCAGAAGATAATTTCAACGGGTATTTATTGAACAGTCCCTCTAAAATTCTTATGCTGTTGGGACCCATCATAGTTTCTGCCGATATGTACTGCTCGTAATTACGTATATTCATATGTGTTACCTCCATATTAATTAAGTATCTATCCTTTTAAGCTCATGTATATTTTTATTGCGGTATACCAGATCATCTCTGACCGTAAATCCAATGCTTTCCCAGAAGCTGTTTCCGATCCTGTTCTTTTCAAAAGCGACTAATGCGGCCTTATTTATGCCCTCTTTATCCAAAGCATCCATTGCATTATCTGCAAGCTTCCTTGCTATTCCCTGATTTCTGTACTCAGGCAGCACCGCCGTATGATGTATATAACCCCTGCGACCGTCATGCCCCGATAATATCACACCGATTATTTTCCCATCATCCTCAGCAACAAAGCTGGTTGTCGGATTCCGCTTCAGGTATTTATTGATACCGTCCCTGCTGTCATCTGTCTCATTAAGTCCCATCCCGGGAGTATTTATCCATAATTCATATACGCCGTCGTAATCTTCGATAGTCATTACCCTGATATTTATCATTTTATCCCTCCTGACAAATTCCAACTGCTAAGTAAAATTGTACCATACAGTCTAAAGAATGTCAATCAACCGACAATTTAAAACAAAAACAGCGCCGCCGGAAACCCGACAGCGCTGAATTTATATCGTTAGAGCAAAATTTAATTATTCGTTGATAGCTGTAACAACGCCTGAACCTACTGTACGTCCGCCCTCACGGATAGCGAAACGGAGACCCTCCTCAATAGCGATAGGAGTGATAAGCTCAACGTCCATTGTTACGTTATCGCCAGGCATACACATTTCCTTGTCAGCAGGAAGTGTGATAAC
>JAFLUI010000144.1 GCA_022508825.1 Oscillospiraceae bacterium | reverse complement strand
TGCCCCTCGACCCCGCCAAAGGGGGCAAGCGCCCCCTTTGGAAACCCATTATTAAGAAAGGTTACCTTACTATGGCAACGATTGCAGCTATCTCGACCCCCAGAGCTTCCGGGGGTATTTCAGTAATAAGAATTTCCGGGGAAAACGCTCTTTCTGCTGCGGATAAGATTTTCACTCCTCTGTCCGATAAGAAAAAGCCCTCTGAAATGGAGGGCTACACCTGCGCTTACGGAAAAATAGGGGACGGGGACACCGTCCTTGACGACGGCGTACTGACGGTCTTCCGTGCGCCAAGATCCTATACGGGGGAGGACGTTGTTGAAATTTCCTGTCATGGGGGAATTTTCGTCACCGAGCAGGTGCTGCGGCTGATACTTTCAAAGGGAGCCGTCCCCGCAGAGCCGGGGGAGTTCACGAAGCGTGCTTTCCTTAACGGAAAAATGAGTCTTACCCAGGCGGAAGCAGTCATGGACGTTATCTCCGCAGGGGGCAGGGCGGAGCTTCGTCATGCCGCCGCTCTTAGAGACGGCGCGCTGTTCCGCAGCATAAAAAGCGTCTCTGATGGTATTTTGCAGCTCCTTGCCTCCCTTGCTGCGTGGGTGGACTATCCGGACGACGACATCCCTGCCGTCACCGATGAAGAAATTTCGGACACCCTCACCGCGGCAATAAAAAAGCTGGACACCCTCCTTGCAGGCTATGACAGCGGACGCATCCTCCGTCAGGGCGTGGACACTGCTATTGTGGGAAAGCCAAATGTTGGAAAAAGCACTCTTATGAATCTGCTTGCAGGATGTGAGCGGAGCATCGTCACCGACATTGCGGGAACCACCCGTGACATTGTGGAGGAGTCCGTCCGTCTGGGGGATATCGTGCTCAGACTGTCCGACACCGCAGGAATACGCGAGACCGGGGACATCGTTGAAAATGCGGGAGTGGAGCTTGCAAAGAAAAAGCTGGACACTGCCGATCTGATACTTGCCGTCTTTGACACGGGGGAGGAGCTTTCTCCCGAGGACACCGAAATTGCGGAAAGCTGTCGGGAAAAAAATGCGGTGGCGATACTTAATAAATCCGACCGGGAACAAAAACTTGATTTTTCAAAAATAGGGGACTGCTTCAAAAAGAGCATCTTCTGCTCTGCCCGTGAGGGTACGGGTCTTGATGAGTTGACCTCTGCACTGGAGGAACTTTTTCAAATGGAAAATATTGCCTTAGATGTGGGAGTCCTTGCAAATGAGCGTCAGCGTTCCTGTGCAGAAAATGCAAGAGCGGCATTTTCGGAGGCGCTTTCCGCTTTCAGAGGGGGAGCCACATATGATGCAGTGACTGTCCTTATCGATGACGGGGAAAATTTTCTCCTGGAGCTTACGGGAGAGAGGGCGTCCGAGGCAGTGGTCAATGAGGTGTTCTCCAGATTTTGTGTGGGGAAGTGATACCCTTGACTGCTTCCGTAATTTCTGATAAAATGTAGTTAGCATCTGTAATTTCAGGAGGACACTATGAAGATCACATTAAGAAGAATAAACCTTTTCAGCCCCGACTATCCGAAGATCAGCCGTCTTTACAGGACAGCTTTCCCCGCGGACGAAAGAGCCCCCATGACAGTGCTGACATACAAATCAGGCAGAGACAACGTGGACTTCTGGGGACTGTATGCCAACGATGAGTGGATAGGTCTTGCCTACGCAATCAGCGAAAATGACCTGACCTATCTTTTCTATCTCGCCCTTGCGGAAGACGTCAGGGGAAAGGGTCTGGGGAGCAGGGCATTGCAGGCTCTGCTCAGATATTATGAGGGCAGCCGCTTCTACATAGCACTTGAACAGCTTGACCCCTCTGCAGAAAATATTGAGGAGCGGAAAAGACGCCGTCAGTTCTATCTCAAAAACGGACTTAAACCTATCAAGCGCACTATCAGGGAAGCCTCCGTTGTTTATGATGTGATGAGCACCGGGAATGTAGAACCCGAAGAATACAACACCATGATGAGGAACTATCTTGGCAAAAGAGTAGGCAGGCTGGTCTCCATGGATGTTGTGGAATAGAGACTGCGCAATTGTTCCACGTAGAACAATCTAAATATTGGGCTCGGTAAAAAATGCCGCAACAAAATATTGTAACTTTGAAAATGTTCCACGTGGAACAATACGCCCCTTTTGGAATCCCAAAATGAAAGGACTGCTCGTTATGAGCCATTATATAGACAGCTATGATGTTGCCGTGATAGGAGCGGGACACGCAGGAGTGGAAGCCGCTCTTGCATCAGCCCGGCTGGGGGCAAAAACCCTTCTGTTTACCATCTCTCTGGACAACATCGCAAATATGCCCTGCAACCCATCAATAGGCGGGACGGCAAAGGGTCACCTCGTTCGCGAGATAGACGCTCTTGGCGGTGAGATGGGAAAAGCCGCTGACCTCTGCTTTATCCAGAGCCGTATGCTGAACCGGGGAAAGGGACCCGCTGTCCACAGCCTCCGCGTTCAGGCGGACAGGACAAAATACCATAACCACATGAAAAAAATATGCGAGACAGAGCCAAATCTGTCCGTCAAGCAGGCGGAGGTCACAGAGATACGTACGGAAAACGGAGCGGTCTGTTCGGTTGTGACCCATCTGGGCGGAGAGTACCGTGTAAAAGCCGCAATCATTGCCACAGGCACATATCTGCGGGGAGTTATCCATGTGGGGGAGACCTCCTATGAAAGCGGTCCCGACTCTACTCTCCCGGCGAGGGGACTGTCCGACAGCCTCCGCAGTCTTGGGATAGAACTCCGCCGCTTCAAGACCGGCACCCCATGCCGTGTCCACCGCCGCTCAATAGACTTTGACGCTCTGGAAATACAGTACGGGGACGAGGACATACAGCCCTTTTCCTTTGAAACAGACAGGGAGGGTCTGAAAAATATCGTGCCCTGCTACATTGCCTACACCAACGAAAAGACCCACGATGTTATACGGGAAAACATCCACCGCTCTCCCATGTATTCGGGAAAAATTGAGGGAGTGGGTCCCAGATACTGTCCCTCCATTGAGGACAAGATAGTCCGTTTCAGCGACCGGAGCCGTCACCAGCTTTTTATAGAGCCAATGGGTCTGGACACCGAGGAGTTCTATCTGCAGGGGATGTCATCGTCCCTGCCGGAGGACGTCCAGATAGCCTTTTTGCAGACAATAAAGGGTCTTGAAAAAGTGGAGATAATGCGGAACGCCTATGCTATCGAGTACGACTGCTGCGATCCCCGGGATCTGCGGCACACTCTGGAATTCAAGTCGGTGAAAGGACTTTTCGGCGCGGGACAGTTCAACGGCACTTCGGGATATGAGGAAGCTGCCGCTCAGGGACTTATTGCAGGCATCAACGCCGCCCGTCTTTGCAAAGGTCAGGAGGGGATATCTCTTTCCCGCTCATCGTCTTATATCGGGACTCTTATTGACGACCTTGTTATAAAGGGCTGCACCGATCCCTACCGTATGATGACCTCCCGAAGCGAGTACCGTCTGATACTCCGGCAGGACAACGCCGACCAGAGACTTACCCCCCTGGGTCATGAAATTGGACTTATCTCGGAGGAGCGGTATAAAATGTTCCTCATGAAACAGGAGCAGGTCGCCGCGGAGATAAAGCGGGTAAAAGGGAAAACGGTGTCCCCGTCAGAGGAGCTTAACAGACTTCTTGAAGAAAAGGGGACGGCTCCAATAACGGGAGGGGTAAAAATGTCCGACCTTATACGCCGTCCACAGATATCCTACGAGGATCTTGCGCCATTTGACCCTGAGCGTCCCGACCTTTCCTATGAGGTGCGGGAGCAGGTAGGTCTGCAGATAGAGTATGAGGGGTACATTGCAAAACAGCTTATGGAGGTAGAGCATCTCCGGAAGTTAGAGGAAAAGAAGCTGCCCCGGGACTTTGACTACAATACTATCAGGGGGCTTAGTCTGGAAGCGCAGGAAAAGCTGAACCGTGTCCAGCCGGAGAACATCGGACAGGCAAGCAGGATATCGGGGGTATCCCCTGCGGATGTGAGTGTGCTGGCGATTTGGCTTGCCGGCGGCAAATTTTGATTTTAGGAGGCAATCGTTATGACAAATGCTTTAAAAACTTTAGCGTATATAATAATGGTACTGGGAGTTCTTTCTGGTATACTTATTGGACTAATGGGCGGGAACTTTTGGATGTTTCTTTTATATGCGGGAGGTTCAGTCATTGGATGTCTGCCATGGTTTGTAATGGTTGAAATATCCGAGAAAATAGACCGCCTGTCGGAGCAGCTTTCAAGGATAGAAAGATCGCAGTCAAGAACCGCAGCGGGACAAAGTGACAATCCGGTATCCAATTCAAAATTACAGCTTGGCGCTGTTTCTGCTTCACCGAGTGTGGGGAGCAAGTGGACTTGCCCCGAATGTGAGCAGGTAAACCCTTCTTCCCAGAGGACTTGCAAGAGCTGCGGATATACAAGATAGCAGGGAGGTATCCATGATAATCCCATATAAAAATTTCTCAGAAATCTTTGCCGACTATGGCATCGAAATAACCCCCTCCCAATATAAAAGCCTTGAAACTTACGCAAAAATGCTGACAGAGTGGAACGAAAAAATGAACCTCACCGCCATAACCGACCCCGAGGGAATAACCATAAAGCATTTTCTGGACAGCATACTCCCGCTGAAAAAGCTGGATGTCCCACATGGAACAAGCTTTGTTGACGTTGGCACGGGAGCAGGTTTTCCCGGACTGCCAATGAAGATAAACCGTCCCGACATAAAACTGACCCTGCTTGACAGTCTTAACAAGCGGGTGGAATTTCTGAAAGCAGTGTGCAGCGAAACAAAAACGGACGCGGACTGTATACACAGCCGCGCCGAGGACGGGGGACGATCTGAAAGGTATCGTGAGAAGTTCGATTTCGCTGTGGCAAGAGCAGTGGCAGCAATGCCGGTGCTGTCGGAATACTGCCTTCCCTTTGTAAAGGTGGGAGGGACATTCGCCGCTTTAAAGGGTCCGGGAGAGGATCTTTCCTCTGCAGAGTCTGCAATAAAGCTTCTGGGCGGGGAGGTATCTGACGTTATTGAATACACCCTCCCCGGGGGAGACAAAAGGACGCTGATCGTGGTGGGAAAGGTAAAAGCCACTCCGGAAAAATATCCGCGGAACAGCGGACAGATAAAAAAGAAGCCGCTTTGAAGCGGCTTCTTTTTATTAATACATCGTCAGCTTGTCAGCGAGCTCGGAAAGCTCGTCCTGGCTGTAAAAATCAATAGAGATGGTACCCTTTTCGCCGTCATGAGTATTAATGCGAACCTTTTTGCCTAAATGATTTTCAAGACTGATCTGCATCTCGGTGACGAAATTGATATTCTGCTTCTGTGCCTTTTCCGCAGCCTTGTCCTTTTTTGAGGAGCCTCCTTCTTCCGACACACCGTCTCCGCTTTTGGACAGCAGCTTTTCTATCCCGCGAACGGTAAGCTTTCCTGCAGCGGCTTCCTTTGCAAGCTCTATCATTTTTTCGTCGGAGTCCGCCGCAGCCAGCGCCTTTGCCTGTCCTGTGGAGATCTCCCGCTTTTTCAGCATTTCAATAACAGGCTCGGGGAGATTAAGCAGACGCACAGAATTTGCAATAGCGGAACGGGATTTTCCCACCGCCTTTGAAAGCTGCTCCTGAGTCATGCTGTATTCGTCCATGAGCGTCCGGTATGCGGCAGCCTCTTCAATGGGGTTCAGGTCTTCACGCTGGATGTTTTCTATAAGAGCTATCTGTGCAGTCTCAAAATCGGTGAACTCCCTTATTACAGCAGGGACCTCGGTCATGCCAAGCATACGGCAGGCACGCCAGCGGCGCTCGCCGGCTACTATCTGGTATCCGCCCGACTCCATGGGTCTGACCACAATAGGTTGTATAAGTCCATGCTGACGTATACTATCTGCAAGGTCTGTTATTGCCGCCTCGTCGAAATGCTGACGGGGCTGACCCCGGTTAGGCTCTATATCGGACATCCGCAGAGTCTGTGCTCCGCCGGTGTCCTCCACGGTGTTATCTCCGAAAAGGGCGTCCAGACCCTGACCCAGTGCTGCTTTTTTCTTTGCCATACTTTTAGATTTCCTTTCTTTTAACGTTCCACACGGAACATTGCCGCCCCCTTGATAGGGAGGTTATTATAAACTAAATCGTTTTTTCTCACTATAGGTGGGGTGTAGATTTGCCAAATGCTGACGCATTTGCCTCCGAGTTTTGCTGCGC
>JAFLUI010000143.1 GCA_022508825.1 Oscillospiraceae bacterium | reverse complement strand
TGCACTTTGTGCAAATCAGTTGCGGCGCTTTGCGCCGCTAAATGATAATTTACTTAAATCTTTTTCTTTACAAAAGAAGAAAATTGTGGTATACTAAGATGAGAATATTTTTGTTTCCCGTCTGCATGGAGGTCTGCAATTTATGTCCGAGAAACAAAGCATTATAATTTTTTCTGCTGCAGGTGAGACTCTCGATAATATCACCCTCACCGCCAAAGAATACGGCTTCAACGACATTTCCGTTTCGGGCGGCGATGGAGCAAGAGACCTGCTCGTTCAGAACAGCTATGATCTGGTTTTTGTCAACACCCCCCTTGAAAATGAATTTGGTCTGGACTTAGCGGCAGCAGCAAGAAAGCAGGGCTGCGGAGTGATAATTTCCGCCGCTTCAAAGCTGTGCAGGGATATTTCCGAAAAAATAGGAGATATGGATATCTTTGTGCTGCCCCGTCCTCTTAATAAACAGCTTCTTCTGCAGACCTTCCGGTTCGTGCTCACCGCCCGTGAAAAGGAGCAGGAGCTTCTGGACAAAAACGTGGAGCTTGAAAAAAGACTTCAGGATACAAAGCTTGTTGACCGTGCAAAGTGCGTCCTTGTAGAATATCTTCGTATCTCCGAGCAGGACGCTCACAGGCAGATACAGAAGCAGGCTATGGATATGCGCATCCCCCTTGTTGCTGCGGCTCGTGAGATTCTTAAAACCTACGAAATGTGAGGAAACCATATTATGAAATTTACAAAAATGCAGGGCATAGGCAACGACTACGTCTATGTGAACTGCTTTGAAGAAACTGTAGAAGACCCGGAGAGGGTCTCCGAAATAATAAGCGACCGCCGCTTCGGTATCGGTTCGGACGGTCTTGTACTCATCATGCCCTCCGACAAGGCGGATTTCCGCATGAGGATATTCAATGCGGATGGCTCCGAGGCAATGATGTGCGGAAACGCCACCCGCTGTATCGGAAAATACGTCTACGACAACAAAATGACCGATAAGACTGAGGTCAGTCTGGAAACCAACAGCGGCATAAAATATCTGAAACTCTTTACCCAAAACGGTCTTGTTGAGACTGTTGAAGTTGACATGGGAGAGGCTATCCTTAAGCCTGCGGACATCCCCATGACCGCTGACGGGGACACCTTCATAAACAAGCCTGTGGACGTTGGTGACAAGATGTACAACATCACTGCCGTTTCCATGGGAAATCCCCACTGTGTTATTTTCACATCAGGGATAGACGGTATCGCTCTGGAAAAGATAGGTCCCCTGTTTGAAAATCACAGCTATTTCCCCGAAAGAGTGAACACCGAGTTCTGCGAGGTCATCAATGACCATACCCTTAAAATGCGTGTCTGGGAGCGGGGCAGCGGAGAAACATGGGCTTGCGGAACAGGAGCCTGCGCAACGGCTGTTGCGGCAGTCCTCTGCGGATACTGCAAGCGGGATGAGGAGATCACTGTAAAGCTCCGCGGCGGAGACCTTGCCATAACCTACAAAAATGACGGCCGTGTCATGATGAGGGGTCCGGCTGCAAAAGTCTTTGACGGGGACATTGATTTGTAATGGGAACTATCTATCTTATCTGCGGCAAAATATGCAGCGGAAAAACATACTACGCCAAGGAACTGGCGGAGGAGAAAAACGCCCTGATACTGTCCTGCGACGAGCTTTCAAGAATAATAGACAGGAATATCAGCATCGACAGCGACAAATACGATGTTATCGCCAAGGAGCTGCAGAGCTATCTTATCTGGCGTGCAGTGGATATTTCATCCCACGGAGTAAATGTCATACTTGACTGGGGCTTCTGGACAGAACGGGACAGAGCTGCCCTTTCATATTTCATGACCGATCACGGCTTCAAGTATGAATGGCACTACCTTGACATTTCGGAGGAGCATCTGAAAAAGAACATCGAAAAGCGGAACAGTCACCCCTCTGCTTTCGACTATTTTGTTGACGAGGGACTGCTTGAAAAATGCCTGTCCCGGTTTGAAGTCCCGGATAAAAGCTCCATCCATGTATGGAAAACGATAAAGTAAAACAATTTGATAAATTCAAATTCTAATATTTAATACGGGGTATAATTTTTTGACCGTTATTATACTCCACGCCAAGAAAGGATGGTCATTGTAAATGGCATACTACAATTCGAACTTTAACAGCCTGAAGGAAAACTATCTTTTTATCGACATCGCGAAAAAGATCAAGCAGTACCAGTCTGAAAATCCTGACAAGACACTTATCCGCATGGGTATCGGAGACGTTACTCTCCCCCTTGCTCCCGTTGTTGTTGAGGCTCTGAAAAAGGGCGCTGACGAAATGGGTCAGAAGGAGACCTTCAAGGGCTATGAGGACTCCGGAAAGGGCTATATGTTCCTGCGGGAGGCTATCTCAAAATACTATAAGAGCTTCGGAGCCAATGTATATCCCGATGAAATACTTATCAGCGACGGTGCAAAGAGCGACTGCGGAAACATCGTGGACATTTTCAGCGAGAAAAACGTCGTCCTTGTTACAGACCCCGCCTACCCTGTTTATGTGGACTCCAACATAATGAGCGGAAAGAAGATCATCTACGCTTCCTCGAACGAGGAAAACGGCTTCGCAGCAATGCCTGATAAAAATGTGGACTGCGACATCATCTATCTCTGCTCCCCCAACAATCCTACCGGCTCTGTTTACACAAAGGAGCAGCTTGAAGAGTGGGTAAATTACGCCAGAGACATGAGGGCTATCATTATCTTTGACGCCGCATATGAAGCATTTATCCAGGACGACTCCCTCCCCCGCAGCATTTATACCATCAAGGGAGCCAGAGAGTGCGCTATCGAGATATGCTCCCTGTCCAAAACAGCAGGCTTTACCGGTATGCGCTGCGGATATACAGTTATCCCCAACGAGCTGTGCGCTTACACAGTAGACTTTGAGGGTGCAAGCGTATCAAGTCTCTGGAGCAGACGTCAGGGAAGCAAGTTCAACGGCGTGGCATATCCTATCCAGTGCGCTGCAGCAGCAGTTTTCACCAAAGAGGGTATAAAGCAGACACGGGAAAACATAGCTTACTACATGGAAAACGCCCGCATTATGACCGAGACCTGCGACGAGCTGGGCATCAAATACACCGGCGGAAAGAACTCCCCCTACATCTGGCTCAAATGCCCGAACGGCATGGGAAGCTGGGAATTTTTCGACTTCCTGCTCAATGAGATACAGGTGGTGGGAACTCCCGGAGAGGGCTTCGGTCCAAACGGAAAGGGCTGGTTCAGACTCACCGCCTTCGGTTCCAGAGAGAACACTATGGAGGCTATGTCCAGACTTAAAAATTTGCTGAAAAAGTAATATCAAATAAAATTGGACTGTCCGCCAATTTGGCGTGACAGTCCTTTTTGTATGAACTCAAAAAACAAAATGCATGACAGCTTCCACTGCAAACGCGGCTATGCAGGCGGCTGCAGCTACCGCAAGCAGTCCCTTGTCTTTGAATGCAAGCAGGACGGCTGCAATAAGTCCCGCGGCGGCGGAAATGATGCTCCCCGTAGAAAACAGGACTGCGGGTATGGTCATTGCCCCCAAAACAGCGTATGGGACGTAATAAAGGAAGTCGGTCACAAATCTTGACTTTATCTTCTTGCGGAATATCACTATAGGAAGCATACGGACAAGATATGTAACTCCTGCCATTACTCCGATGTAAGCGGCAAGCTGTGACGTGGTCATTCCGCATCAGCCTCCTTCCGTGGAAACAGTATTGCCGCAGCAGCGGAAGCGATAATAGTGCATATTATCACCGCAAATCCCGATGAAAGCTGCTCGAACAGGGGGATAAATCTGAAACAGCAGCTAAGTCCCGCAGCAATTGCAACGGTCACCAGCACCCCCACAGATTTTCTTGCAGGTGGGATAAAAATTGCGATGAACATTCCGTATATGGCTATTCCAAGGGAGTTTCTCAGCATATCCGGCATGATGCTCCCTGCGATGCCTCCCAGAAGAGTGCCGAGTGTCCAGCATACCACAGGCAGTGAAATGATGCCGTACATATATGCGGGAGTTATATCTCTCCCCTTGCCGGACGCGGCGGCGAATATCTCGTCTGTTATCCCGAAGGACGCGATAAAACGATGGGGCAGAGTGAAGCTGCTGTCCAGTCTTTGTGACAGGGACAGGCTCATGAGGGAATACCTCATATTTATGATAAGCTGAGCAAGAGCCATTTCGATAAGAGTCCCTGTGGCGGCAATTATAGTAAGACCCGCCACCTGTCCCGCGGAGGTAAGGTTCGTCAGTGATATTATCGTAGCTGCCAGCCAGGACAATCCTTTCGACACGGCGGAGATGCCGAAGCTGAAGGACACCGACAGATATCCCAGACCAATGGGGATGCCGTCCTTCAAGCCTTCCATAAAACCAAGCTTTTCTGTTTCTTTCAATATACTCAATCCTTTCATTTGCACGCAAAGTATATTATAGCAAATTGCATCAGACTTTGCAAGTATTTAAAAGATAATTTATATTAAAAATGCTTGCTTTTTTGTCGGAAAAAGAGTATAATAGAAATGATATTGTTAAATTGGAGGAAGTACTATGCCGATAAAGTATATTTTCGTCACAGGAGGAGTTGTTTCGGGACTTGGCAAGGGTATCACTGCCGCTTCTCTGGGACGTCTGCTGAAAGCAAGAGGATACCGTGTCACACTCCAGAAGTTTGACCCCTATATCAATCTTGACCCAGGAACTATGTCCCCATATCAGCACGGCGAGGTCTTTGTCACCGACGACGGCGCCGAGACCGACCTTGACCTTGGACACTATGAGCGCTTCGTTGACGAAAATCTGTCGGTAAACTCCAATGTCACTACAGGTAAGATCTACTGGAACGTCCTTAATAAAGAACGCCGGGGAGATTATCTGGGCGGCACCGTGCAGGTTGTCCCCCACATCACAAATGAGATCAAGGACCGTGTCTATAAGGTGGGTCAGGAGACCAACACCGACATCGTTATCACCGAGATCGGCGGTACCGTTGGCGATATCGAATCCACGCCTTTCCTTGAAGCTATCCGTCAGGTAGTCACCGAGGTGGGCAGAGAAAATGCCATCTATATCCATGTGACCCTTGTCCCCTACATAGCAGGCTCAGAGGAGCTTAAGTCCAAGCCTACACAGCACTCCACCAAGGAGCTGCTCTCTATCGGCATCCAGCCGAATATAATAGTATGCCGTTCCGAAAAGGAGCTTCCCGAGGATATGCGCAGCAAGATCGCACTGTTCTGCAATGTGAGAAGCAGCGATGTTATACAGAACCTCACCGCCCCATCCCTTTATGAAGTGCCCCTCTGGCTTGAAAAAGAGGGTCTTGCAGATGTGGTCTGCCACCATCTGGGACTGGAAAACAGGACTCCCGATCTTGACGAGTGGACGGCAATGGTAAACCGTGCCAAGTCCGCAAATAAGAAGGTCACCATCGGACTTGTGGGAAAATACGTTGTCCTCCACGATGCATATCTCTCCGTTGCTGAGGCGCTCCGTCACGGCGGCATCAACAACGACGCAGAGGTAGATATAAAATGGATAAATTCTGAGGAGATCACCTCCCATAATGCCGCAGAAATGTTAAACGGCTGCGACGGCATCATCGTCCCCGGCGGTTTCGGAGACCGCGGCATCGAGGGCATGATAGAGTCCGTCAGATACGCAAGGGAAAACAGGATACCGTTTTTCGGCATCTGTCTTGGTATGCAGATGGCGGTCATTGAATATGCAAGAAACGTGCTGGGACTGGACGGAGCCAACTCCACCGAGTTCGGCGATACACAGTATCCCGTCATTGACATCATGGAGGATCAGAAGACCATCACCGAAAAGGGCGGCACAATGCGTCTGGGACTTTACCCCTGCAAGCTGACAGAGGACACCGTCTCCGCCAGAGTATACGGGGAGCCGCTCATTTACGAGAGGCACCGTCACCGCTGGGAGTTCAACAACGCGTTCCGTTCACAGCTTCGTGACGGCGGACTTACCATTGCAGGCATCTCCCCCGATGAGCGTCTTGTGGAGATCGTGGAGATAAAGGATCACCCATGGTTCGTGGGAGTGCAGTTCCATCCCGAGTTCAAGTCCCGTCCCAACAAGCCCCAGAAGCTTTTCGCGGACTTTATCAGGGCATCTGTCGAACACATGGAGCAACAAGGCTAAGCCCTGCACGACCGATGTTTTGCGCAGCAAAACTCGGAGGCAAATGCGTCAGCATTTGGCAAATC
>JAFLUI010000142.1 GCA_022508825.1 Oscillospiraceae bacterium | reverse complement strand
TTTAGCGCTTTGCGCTAAATCAATTGCCCACTCTTGTGCGCTAAATGATAATTTACTAAACTGCCCACGGGGGCTTCCCCGCCAGGACTCCGCCCTGCTTGACAATGGAGTAAAATGGTGATAAAATAAAGATATTACATTATTTTGAGGAAATATAACTATGCTTGACCAATTTTCAAGAACAGAGCTCCTTTTAGGAAAGGAAGCAATGGAAAAGCTTGCAAAAAGCCGCGTTGCAGTCTTCGGAGTCGGCGGAGTGGGCGGCTATACTGTCGAAGCTCTGGCAAGAAGCGGAGCAGGCGCCATCGACCTCATCGACAACGACAAGGTATGTCTCACAAACATAAACCGCCAAATAATCGCCACAAAAGAAACAGTGGGAATATACAAGACAGATGCGGCGGAGAATCGGATACTGCAGATAAATCCCGAATGCAGGGTCACAAAGCATCAGACATTTTATATGCCCGATACCGCGGACAGCTTCGACTTCACCCTGTACGACTATGTGGTGGACGCCATCGACACCGTCACAGGAAAGATAGGGCTTGTAATGCAGGCTGAAAAAGCAGGCACTCCCATAATTTCCTGCATGGGAGCGGGAAACAAGCTGGACCCCACCGCCTTTGAAGTGACGGACATCTACAAGACATCTGTCTGTCCCCTTGCAAAGGTCATGCGGTACGAGCTGAAACGGAAAGGCATCAAAAAGCTTAAGGTAGTCTACTCAAAGGAACCGCCTATAAAGCCGCCCCCTGACTATTCCGAGGAGGGCACCTCCCGCAGAAGCATCCCCGGCTCTGTGGCGTTTGTACCCTCTGTGGCAGGACTTATCATAGCGGGAGAGGTCATCAAGGACCTGATCGGATACAACAAATAGCAAAGGAAGGATCACTATGGCTCTTAATTTTATAGGAACATCGGACATCAACAGCGGTATCATGAAAAATTCCGCATCATATATACAAAGATGCGAGGAAATATACCATCAGCGTCTTGCAGAGGCAGCGGAAAAAATACGTGTGGACGCAGACGAGCGTCCCCTTGTGCTGCTTTCGGGTCCCTCAGGCTCAGGCAAGACCACCAGCGCAATGCGCATTGCAGGTCTGCTCAGAAAGCAGGGTCTGACTGTACACACTATCTCAATGGACAACTACTTTCTCCCCGACGGATACGGAGAAATGCCACTTGACGATGACGGCAAGGTGGATCTTGAATCCCCCCTGCGCATGGACATCCCCCTTTTTGCCGAGCATATGGAGAAGCTTTTCAGGCGTGAAGAGGTGGAGATCCCCCGCTTTGATTTCAAGACCCAGAGCCGTACCACAGGATACACTCTTAAGCGTGAGAAAAACGAGATCATCATCATTGAGGGCATCCATGCGCTGAATCCGGAAGTCACAGGCGATACCGATGATTTCACCACCTGCGTTTACGTAAGCGTCCGCACACGTATCCGCGACGATAATGGCACTGTCATGCACCCAAGAGCAATACGCCTTATGCGCCGTCTCTGCAGGGACAAGCTTTTCCGCGGACGCAGCTCCGCAGACGTTTTCGGGATGCTCCGAGCCGTGAGCCGCGGCGAGGATCTTTACATAATGCCTCACAAACACCGCGCAGATCTTGATATAGACACATTTCTTGCATATGAGCCCTCTGTGTACTGCACCGCCCTCATTGATGAGCTTAAAAGCTCCCCTGAGCTTGCAGAATACAGTGAAAACTATGAAGCCACAGTAAAAATACTCAGTCAGCTTTCTCCCCTGACTTATACCGATGTACCGGGAGACTCACTTGTCCGCGAATTTATCGGCGGAAGCAGCATGGAATATTAAACCGGGAGGGGTATCATGAAATTTATACATCTGTCCGATCTTCATATCGGAAGGCGCTTGGACGCATATTCCCTTATAGAAGACCAGAAACACATTCTTAACGAAATAATCAACATCATAAAGAACGAGCATCCCGATGGAGTGATGATAGCAGGAGATGTTTATGACAAGTCAGACCCATCTGAGGAAGCTGTCAGACTTTTTGATAATTTTCTCTATGAGCTGTCCCTGCAGCCCATAGAGATATTTATTATAAGCGGAAATCACGATTCCTCCGAAAGACTTGCTTTCTGCTCACGCATCATGGATAAAAGCGGCATACATATATCCCCTGTCTATGACGGAAACATATCCCCCTTTAAAATGACGGACATATACGGAAGCGTCAATATCTATATGCTGCCGTTTATCAAGCCTGTCCATGTCAGAGCCTGCTTCCCTGACGAGCCTGCAGGCAGCTATACAGAAGCAATAGAGACCGCTGTATCACACATGGATATCAACGAGGCAGAGCGGAATATACTTATTGCCCACCAGTTTGTCACGGGCGCCGCTGTCTCGGATTCGGAATCTATATCCGTAGGCGGTCTTGACAACGTGGACGCGGCTGTCTTTTCAAAGTTTGACTACACTGCACTGGGACATATCCACGGTCCTCAGAATATCGGCAGCAATAAGATAAGATACTGCGGCACTCCCTTGAAATACTCACTTTCCGAGGCATCACACGAGAAATCCGTGACTGTTGTTGAACTGGCAGCAAAAGGACGCGACCTTACCGTCCGGACCGTCCCGTTAGTGCCCCTGCACGATGTCCGTGAGATAGAGGGCTATTTTAACGATATTATGTCAGAGGACTTCTATAAAGGGACAGCCACAGACGACTATATCTATCCGATCCTTACAGACGAGGACCTTATTCCGGACGTCATGAACAGGCTCCGTACCGTATACCCCAAAGTCATGAACATCCGCTATAACAATACCAGGACAAGGAATACCGTGCAGGCCACCGACACTCCCGACACAACGGGCAAATCGCCGGCAGAGCTTTTTGCCGAATTATACGAAAAACAGAACGGCCGGCCTATGAGCGACCTGCAGACTGCATTTATCAACGATCTTATAGAGGAAATATGGGAGGAAAAACATGAGACCGATTAAACTTGTAATGTCAGCCTTCTGCTCATATCCCGGCGTAGAGGAGCTGGATATGGAACAGCTTGGCACAAAGGGACTGTATCTTATCACAGGAGCCGCAGGAGCAGGAAAGACTGTCATCTTTGACGCAATAACATACGCTCTCTACGGAAAGCCCAGCGGCAAAAACCGCAATGACTCCGAGCTGCGCTCATTTTATGCCGACCCCGATACTCCCACATTTGTGGAGCTGACCTTCTCATATGCAGGAAAAACCTATAAAGTAAAAAGGGGGCCCGCATATGAGCGTCCCACAAATAAGGGCAGCGGAACGACAAAGAAATCGGCTTTCGCTTTGCTTGAATTTTCTGACGGCAGACCTGCTCTGGAGGACATTAAAAAGGTAAATGAAGCTATAGAAAATATTATAGGTGTGGATAAGGATCAGTTTTCCCAGATAGTAATGATAGCTCAGGGAGACTTTCTTCAGGTCATACACGCTGATACAAAACAACGCGGCAAAATTTTAAGGAAGATATTCAGGACCAAGCCATATAATGATCTGCAGGATCGTATTTCAGCCGAGCTTTCCGTTGTCAGCAAAAGTAAACAGGACATAAAGCAAAGAATCGGCACTCATATAAAGAGCATACTCTGCGGCAGTGACGGCGAGCTTGCAGACAGAATAAACGAAATAAAAAGTATTGACGAAAAAGAGCTGGCTATAGAAAATATAGAAGAGGCGGTGTCAGCAGCAAAAGCGCTTACCGAGCAGGACAAAGCCGTTCATGATGCAAATGAAGAAGAGCTTCAGAAGCTCGGATCGGAAATTAAAAATATAACTGTTCTTATTTCCGAAACAAATAAAATAATCGAAACAAAAAACGCAATTCTGACTGCAGAACAGAAAAAAGATGGGCTCATTCCAAAGCTGGAACAATTCAAAAACGCTCTCAATGCAGAGAAAGAGAAACAGCCCGAAACAGACGAGCTTTCAAAGCAGGTATCGGCGATAGAAGCAGAGCTTCCCATGTATGACAAGCTGGAAGGTTACCTGTCTGTCACCACAGATCTGAATACGCTTATCGATAACAACACAGAGACCCTGAAAACAAAGCAGGATGAAAAAAAGACCCTTCAGGATGAACTTAACGGTTATGAAAAGGAGCTTGATGAGTTAAAGGGTACAGGCGAGAAGCTTATACAGCTCAATGCGGACAAGGAAGCTCTTGTAAACCGTCAGACGGACATTAAAAAGCTGAACGTCTCAATTGCAGAGCTTAAAGAGAAATATGATCAGCTTGAAAAGGCTCAGACGGCGTATACAGAAGCTTCCCAAAAAGCGGAAAGACTCAGTCTGGAATACTCCGCAAAGCTGAAAGCCTTCCGTGATGCTCAGGCAGGCATCATGGCAGAGGAGCTTTCCGAAGATGACCCCTGTCCCGTTTGCGGCTCGACTGTCCACCCTCATAAGGCAGTAAAGCCTGCTGAAACACCCAGCGAAGAAGAAGTAAACGAAGCAAAGGAAAAAGCAGAACTGGCAGATGAAGATGCGGGCGAAAAAAGCAAAGATTCAGGTATACTGGAAGGACAAATATCCAATGAAGAAAAAAATATCCTGAATCAGATAAAATATCTGATAGGCGATATCGACATTAAGGACGCTAAAAAGAAAATCCCTGACATTTTTGCAAAGATCTCCGATGATCTGGAAAAGCTTGAAGCATCTGTCAGCAAAGAGAAGGAAAACGCCGAAAGAAAGACACTGCTTGAAGAGCTTATTCCCCCAAAAAAAGAGAAATTTGCAGGGGTGGATGACGAAATTTTCATCCTGGAAAAGAATATCGCCGCAAATACTGCAGCACTTGAAGCAAATGACAAGCAGTGCTCCGACCTTGCAAAAAATCTGAAATATAAAAACAAGACAGAAGCAGAAACAGAAATGAACAAAAAAATATCTGAAATCGAATCACATAAGACAGCTCTCAAAACGGCAGAGGACAGCTTCGATGAATGTCAGACTGAACTTACAAGGCTTGATGCAAGCATAACTGAGCTTTGTAATCTTCTTGACGATCCCGGAGAAGATATAAGTATTCAGGCACTGACAGATCAGCTGACAAAGCTTACTTCCCGCCGGAATGAACTGACAGACCGGCAGACAGAGCTTACTTCCCGTCAGAAAGAACTGACAGAAATGCAGAAGCCTATATACAACCGTATGGAAACCAACAAAACTGCTTCTGAAAATATCAGAACAGAATTGGAAAAATATAAGGAAACAGAGAAAAAATACGTCTGGATAAGTGATCTGTCCGACACTGCAGGCGGCAAATTAAACGAGCAGGATAAGGTCACATTTGAGACCTATATCCAGACTGCATATTTTGAACGTATCATCAGATATGCAAATAAACGTCTGCTGGAAATAACCGACGGACATTACGAATTCAAACGCCGTGAAAAGGCTATGAACAAGCGAAGTCAGAGCGGTCTGGAGCTTAACGTTATCGACCATTACAACGGCTCCGAGCGCAGCGTAGCGTCTCTTTCGGGCGGTGAGGGGTTCAAAGCGTCCCTGTCCCTTGCCCTGGGGCTTTCGGACGAGATACAGGCGTCGGCAGGCGGCATACAGCTTGACACTCTGTTTCTGGACGAGGGCTTCGGAACTCTGGAGGGAAACGATCTTGACCAGGTAATGAAGGTCCTTAACGATCTTACCGACGGCAACCGTCTTGTTGGCATAATCTCCCATGTGGATGCTCTGAAAAAAAGTATCGACAAACAGATAGTAGTCACAAACGTCCCCTACGAAGGAAGCACTGCGAAAATAGTAGTCTGATTTTTGGACAAATTTACTAAATATCTGCCCCTAATTTGTTAAAATTATCCCCATAAAAATGCTCCGGGCTGATCGTATATCAGACAAGACCCCCTACAGCGGAAAGGAGCCCTGCAAAATGAAATTCCGGTTCAAAAGAGAAGACAAACCCTTTTATATCGCTCTGGCAATAGCGGGACTGTGTATCATTCTCGTGCTTGGCTATGTTATAGCAATGACAGCGGTATATTCTGCTGGACACTCCATAAGAGACGACCGCACCGCCGACATCAACGTAATGATAACCCGTCCCGAAAACTGGAAGAAGATAGAAACAGGCAAAATTTCCCTTACGCCTGAAGATTTTGCCATGATAGACGGCTCCACCGCCACAATTCCCATCACTGCGGAGCTTGCCCGACAGTTCTGCGACGCCTCCGATGAAAATATATGGGAGTATGTGGATCATAATACCA
>JAFLUI010000141.1 GCA_022508825.1 Oscillospiraceae bacterium | reverse complement strand
ACGTCTGAAACGGCAACAACGCCGCCGGGGTATTTCTTATAAATGGATCTGAGTGATAAACTAGCCATTCTATGCGGACCTCCCAAAAAATTTAGTCTTGCCGATATCCTTCTCGGCTATAATAATATAATACCAAATTTCTCATATAAATTTCAAGTTGCTTATTCACTAAACTTACAAAAAGTTATTTATTTAGTTTGACGAAAAAATAACTTTTTAGATTTTTTCATTATGCTTTTGCATAAAGTATGCAATTTTTTTTGTGCATTTTAGCAAAGGGATAAATTGGAAAATTTTGCGGTCATACTCTACATTTTGCAGGGGACTTGCAGGTCACCCACAAAATATGCGTATATATGACAGCGAAAATTGGAAATAAAATACATATTTGCAGGCGGTTCCGGCATAAAAATCAGACCCCATGATTCACATGAGATCTGATACAAAATTCTTTAAATGTGCCGGAGGCGCTGCCTTGCTGCTTACAGGATATAGATGTTTACCTCTCTTGCGCCCCAGTCGCAGCTTGCCTCGTAGCTCTCCATAAAGAGGTCTACCAGAATCAGACCGTCCAGAAGCGCTGTGCCTGTATCGGCAGCAATAGCGTATCCGTAAACTGCGGAACCGTCTGTAGTTGTGATATAAAGCTCTGTGCCGTAAGGGATGATGGATGGGTCAACTGCCACATATCCAACCATAGCCTTTCTGCCGCTTGCAGTGCCTGCTCCGGGTCTTGCGGAGTAAGCGCAGGACTTTCCTGTCAGCACCTTTGAATACTCTGTAGGAGCGCCGTTTGCGTCAAGAACAAGGTCAAGAGGCGCATTAAGATGTGAGATGCTGAAATCGTCGATAGGATTGTACTCCCTGGTACCTACCACTACTACCTGGTCTACAGGCTCGGTGATGTCCTCGTCCACAACTGCGGAGGAAACAAGCTCTCCGTCAACATAAACGTGACGTGTAGTGGTCTCAACCTCGCCTTCCTCGCCGTCAACTATGATCTCGGAATAACCGACGGTGTAGCTGTCGTCCTCTTTATATTTTGTAGCATATTCGATAGTCTTTACATTGACCTCCTCAACGATCTCAACACGGTTTACAACTATCTTTGTATGTTCGTTGAGAGGCTCGCTGAAGCCGATATTAATAAGGTCATCATCGGAGACCCTGACCTCTGCTGCTTCCAGAGCGTCATTTACTGTTCCGGAGCATTTTACTCCTACGGTCCTGCCGTCCACTAATATTTTAACATCATATTCCTTGGGTGAGATAACAGTTTTTACAGCTGTGCTGCTGTCTGCTGTGAGATGAGCGTCAAGGGGAGCTTCGCTTCCCGAAGCTGAAACTGCTGCAAAGACAGCGGTAAGAGCGGCTGTACATATTGTTGCTGCTGCGATTCTGACATTCATGTTCTTTAAGACTTTCTCACAATTCTTTGCCACAGCCCTGAGACAGTGGCCGGCATTGTTTTTATTACTCATAAAGACTCCTTTCGTTATTGGTTACAGAATTGGTTACAAAATTATTACAGATGTAACCTTTTAGAAACCTTCTTTATTATAATGCACAAATCTTGGTTTGTCAAGCAAAAAACGCCCCCCTATTTTGTGCATTATGCATAAAATAAAACATTTGTGCCGCGGACTTGCATACATAAAATTCCAGAACCCCCGTCAATCAGACAATTTTTTCCTGATTATTTTGTGCAGTCCTTACAAACTTGCCTTTTTAAAAGTTCTGAATTTCCCAGAAAAAGTAAATTTGACATTATTTGCAAAGATAATCGACAGTTTGTAACCTGTTTGTAATAATTCTGACATCAGAGTTTGGCGATGTGTATGATTATAACTGTCCTGCGGGATCATTTTTATGCATAATATAAGTGAAAGATATGTGTTGAAATGCAAAAATTTTATTAAATCTATCGCCAAACAGAAAAAAATGTGGTATAATATCATGGTACTCTATAATTATATTGCTCGGGAAAGGGGAGATCGGACAGATGCCCGGACAGAAAAATTTTATGGAAGACCCCGATGTAAAAAACTTTGTGACCTACATCTGTGCAAAAATAAGGATCGCGCTGGGAGCTATCACAAGTACTGCCGACGAGCTTTTTGATGCCGTCTCCGTGGGAGATATAAACGCAGAGAGAATAACGGACGGTCTTAATCAGATAGACAGAAGCATCATGTCAGTGGCAAAGGAGATAGTCCTGCCTGAGCAGCTTTATGCCATGCTTGAGGAACAGAGCCGTGCCGCGGTGATTTCAGTGTCTGATGAGCTGGAGAGCATCATCGGAGAGTTCAGGGACTTTTTTGATACGTCGGTGACTGTGACAGGAGAGTGCCCGCAGAATATATATTTCCGTATGGACCGTCATGTATTCAGGACTGTTCTGGCGGAAATGACGGCAGAGTGCTGCAGCTCGGAGCTTTATCCCGATATGATCGTGTACGCGGTAAGGAGAACGGATGAAAACCGTGCCGAGCTTACGGTAAGGTCAATAAATACAAGCGGAAATTCCAATACCGCCTATGATTTTACTCCCAGAGAGGCGGATATAAGAGGTATTGACCGCCATGTGTTCTTTGAGAGCATGTGCAGTCTGCTGAACGAACGGTATGATGCCGTTTTCAGTCACACTGTACAGGAGGACGGTATACTATATAAAATGGAGCTTGAGGTTTTCCCCAAGGGATCCTCTCCCATTGCAATGAGGACTTTGAATCACTATTCGGAAGAGGAGAAAAGGTTCGGCTCTATCCCGCTGGCTCTTGCAGATTTCTGTCATAAGGACAGATACCATTATATAGACCCTGTCCGGATAGATGAGGCTTCCGAAAGGGATACTGAGGAATAAAGAAAGGATATTTCAGAATGAAAAGGATAGTTTTTAAAAGAACAGCAGCGGCGCTCGCTGCAGTGCTGACAATAGCTCTGGCAATGACAGGATGTAAGGATAAGCCGGGCAGCGAGGAGGAGGAAACAACATCCTCTGTCTCGCTGACAGAACAGCCTGTAAGCGAATACAATTTCGAGTCCACCCCTATCAAGGAGGGCGACGATCTTGCCATCAACAAGTTAAAAAACAAGTCCCCGGAGGACGCTCTCCCCGGAGGATATAAGCTCATGGACTTTTCAGAGGCTCAGCAGGCTAAGATATATGTAAACGGGAAATCCCAGATCAGGATATGGGCATATAATTATAAGGAAGACCTTCTTGACATGGCAACATGGGCGGACAGCGCCTGCGCAAATTTAAGACTGTCAAATATAATGAATTATGGACGGGATACCGATTTCAGCGAGCCGGAAAATATTAAGATATGCGGATTTGACGGGATACGCTATGACAATGAAATGACCCAGTATACCCAATTCGATGATGAAGGCAGACCGATAGAAGATGGTGCGGTCCTTTTCAGCGGCAGGTGCTGTTACTTCTATTCCGATCAGGACGCCTATGCTATTATATTTGAGACCCTGAAAGAAGACTGGGCTGAGCAGTCGGCAAAGTTTGAGGAATTTATAAATGATCTGGAAGTTACCAAAACAGAATACTAAGACAGACCTGCTATACTATATATATATATAGTATAGTGCAGGGAGAGATTAGCAGAAAGGGGAATCGACCGATGCTTGAGCATATAAAGTCGGATATTGAGTCTGTCAAAAGACGGGATCCCGCCGCAAGGAGTACCCTTGAAATATTACTGACCTATTCGGGACTCCATGCGGTGCTGATGTACCGTGTTTCACACTGGTTCTATACAAAAAAGCTTTACACCATAGCAAGATGCATCTCACAGATAGCAAGGCTTATTACCGGAGTTGAGATACATCCGGGCGCAAAGATCGGCAAGGGCTTTTTCATAGACCACGGCTCGGGAGTGGTCATCGGAGAGACTACCGAGATAGGAGACTACTGCCTTGTCTATCAGGGCGTGACACTGGGCGGTACGGGAAAGGAAAAGGGCAAGAGACATCCCACACTTGGCAATAATGTAATGGTGGGAGCAGGTGCAAGAGTGCTGGGTCCCTTTAAAGTGGGGGACAACGCCAAGATAGCGGCTAACGCCGTAGTGCTGGAGGAGGTGCCTCCCAACTGTACTGCGGTGGGCGTCCCTGCAAGGATAGTCCGCAGAAACGGAAAGCGGGTAAATAATGACCTTGACCAGATACACATTCCCGATCCCGTTGCACAGGAGCTGTGCGCACATCGTATCCGCATTGAAAAGATGGAGAAGCAGGTCAAGCGGCTGGAGATCACAGAGATAGGAAACAGGCTTAACGGCGGCAAATAAGCAGAGTGACGGTGCTCACATGATATAGGAGGATAAATATGAAGCTGTATAATACACTGACAAGAACAAAGGACGATTTCAAGCCCCGGTTTGAGGGGAAGGTGAGTATGTACACCTGCGGTCCTACGGTCTATCATTATGCTCATATCGGAAACCTCCGCAGCTATATAATGGAGGACGTGCTTGAAAAATATTTCCGTTTTTCCGGGTACGACGTAAAGCGCGTCATGAACATCACCGACGTGGGACACCTTTCAAGTGACGGGGACACCGGCGATGACAAGATGCTGAAGGGTGCAAAGCGGGAGCATAAGTCAGTGATGGAGATAGCGGACTTCTACACAAAAGCATTTTTCGAGGACTGCAGAAAGCTTAACATCAAGACCCCCGACGTTGTAGAGCCTGCCACCTCCTGCATCGACGAGTTTATCCGGGTCATATCCTCCCTTATTGAAAAGGGATACGCTTATGAGGCTGGGGGAAATATTTATTTCGATACCTCCAAGCTGAAAAAATACTATGTGTTCAACGACTTCAAGGAGGAGGACTTGGCTGTGGGCGTCCGTGAGGGCGTGGAGGAGGACTCCAACAAGAGGAACAAGGCAGATTTTGTGCTCTGGTTCACAAAGTCCAAGTTTGAGGATCAGGAGCTTAAATGGGAAAGTCCATGGGGACTTGGATATCCGGGATGGCACATTGAATGCTCCTGCATAAGCATGAAAAATTTAGGGGAGTATCTTGACATCCACTGCGGAGGAATAGACAATGCTTTCCCACACCATACCAATGAGATCGCCCAGAGCGAGGCGTATCTGGGACACGAGTGGTGTAATCACTGGTTCCATGTGCTTCATCTTAATACGGATAACGGCAAGATGAGCAAGTCGTCCGGGGAGTTCCTGACGGTGTCCCTGCTTGAAAGCAAGGGATACGACCCGTTAGTGTACAGATTTTTCTGTCTCCAGTCCCATTACAGAAAGTCTCTGGTGTTCAGCTATGAAAATCTGGACAACGCTGTTACTGCCTATGAGAAGCTTATCGCAAGGATAGTGCCAATTCTGGACGGTGCGGGAGATATCGACAAGGACAAATACGCAGAGCTTAAAAAATCTTTCCTCGATGCAATGGACAATGACCTGAACACCTCCCTTGCGGTCACGGCAATTTACGATGTACTTAAAGCGGACGTATCAAACGCCGCAAAGCTGTCTTTGCTGAAAGAATTTGACAGCGTGCTGTCTCTGGGGCTTATTGAAGCGGCACAGAAGCAGGCTGAGAAAAATTCGGGAGCAGGTGAGGAAGCGGAGCTGCCGGCGGAAATTGCCGATCTGCTGGAGCAGAGAAAGGCTGCCCGGAAAGAAAAAAATTTCGCCCTTGCAGACGAAATAAGAGACAAGATTTCCGAGCTGGGGTATGTTGTTACCGAGACAAGAGAGGGTACGAAGGTAACTAAGAAATGATTTAAAATTGTCAAAACCCCTTGACAAAAATCAAGCAATGATGTATACTATAATTAATAAAGGGTACACCGATGAACGGCTGCTCCCTAAGTTTAGATGTTTATGAAAAACAACCGCACTTTTGGAAGCTGGGCGGCTGTTTTTCGTTCTGCCTTACTTTTTCTTGTTGCTTTTAATGATAGCAACAGTAAGGGAGATAACAGAGAGAAGCACGGTCGTATACAGAAATAAACATTCGTATGTAACGTAAGCATCCATGTTACCAACCCCCTTTCTGTAATGAAAGGGAGCAGCCATCCACCGCTTGGTGTACCCTGTCTGCATTATATCACATATTTTGTCATATGTCAACGAAAAAGAGAACTGCCGACAGGCAGCTCTCTTTTTATTACTGATTATAAACCAGAATTAAAGCTCAGCGAAGTACTTGATAGTTCTTACCATCTGAGATGTGTAGGAGTTCTCATTATCATACCAGGAAACAACCTGTACCTCGTAGAGGTCGTCAGTGATCTTGGAAACCATTGTCTGTGTAGCATCAAAGAGTGAACCGTATCTCATGCCGATAAC
>JAFLUI010000140.1 GCA_022508825.1 Oscillospiraceae bacterium | reverse complement strand
GGGGCTAAAGTATACCATATCATTTTTTGCTTTCTGACGGTGGGGGTAGATAAGGATCAAGGCTACAGCCTTGTAAATGATAATTTACATTCTATTTAAAGGAGATTTCCTATGCCAAAAGGTCTCTACATTCATATCCCTTTCTGTGTCCGGAAGTGCCCCTACTGCGACTTTTTCTCCGTCACCGACATGTCGATGACAGAAGCCTACACCGATGCCGTGGTGCGGAACATCAAAGCGGCAAGGGAAAGCTTCGATACCGTCTATTTCGGCGGCGGGACGCCCTCCCTGCTTACAGCGGAGCAGTTTTCCCGCATACTCTCAGCGGCGGACATCTGCAAAGACGCAGAGATCACTACAGAAGCAAATCCCAACAGCGTCACTCCATCGTATCTCCGGGAGCTTAAAGCTGTTGAGTTTGATCGTATTTCATTCGGAGTCCAGTCATTTAACGACAGCGAGCTGCAGTCACTGGGACGTCTCCACACCGCAGATGAGGCTGCCTCGGCGATAAATGCCGCTCATGACGCAGGATTCGACAATATCAGTGCAGACCTTATGCTTGCAGTCTCCGGACAAACCCGCCAAAGTCTGGAAAACAACCTCCGGAGGATAACAGAGCTGCCCCTGACCCACATTTCCGCATATATGCTGAAAGTTGAGGAGGGCACTCCCCTGTCACTTGACAAAAAAGCTCTGGAAAGCATCCCCGACGATGACGAGACCGCCGATATGTATCTTGAAGCTGTGGAATTTCTTGAGCGTCACGGCTTTGAGCAGTACGAGATATCCAACTTTGCACGGGACGGCTTTGAATGTAAGCACAATCTGAAATACTGGCGGTGCGAAGAATATCTCGGCATAGGACCCTCCGCCCACAGCTTCACAGACGGAGAGCGGTACTTCTGTCCCCCGGACATAAGGGACTTTATTTCCGCGGAAATACAGGGAAAGAGCGTCACAGGCAGCGGCGGCGACCGTGAAGAACGCGCCATGCTTGCTCTGCGGCTCACCAAGGAGGGGCTGTCCCTTGCAGAGTACCCGGAAATGGAAAAGCCCGCTGCTGCTTTGATACAGGGGGGCTTTCTGAAAAAAGAAGATGGTTTTCTGAGGCTTACTCCGCAGGGGTGTACGGTTTCAAATGAAGTGATTATAAGACTTATTAGTCAAAAATGGTGATTATAATATCCGGCTCGTCAGTGACAAAGGGCTCAATGACCATGTCGTCATCATAGGGGACAAAAGCAGTGGTAGTGGTTGACTCAGTCTTTTGCTCAGGCTTCGGCTCAGGCTCGGTCTCGGGCGGCTCGGTCTTGGGCGGATTCTTCGCAACATAGACTGTCAGAATCTCTCCTGCTTCTACATCAAGCTGTGCACCCGGCTCCTTGCTGGTTCTTGAAACATAACCCTCCAGAGTGTCCTCGGTAAGCTCCTCCTGCTCCTCATACTTTATTCCCAGATCGTTGAGCTTTGCAAAATAATCCTTCTTATTCAGTGTCAGATAATCGGGAATAGTGATATATTTGGGTCCAAGACTTACCTTGACGAGAATCTCCGCACCGTCAGAGTAGGTCTCATTTTTCGCTATGGACTGCTCAAAGATCAGTCCTTTCTTGTATTCATCGTTATATTCATACTCAGGCTTGAATACCAGATTGTTGTATGCATCGGAATTGCTTATAATGTCATAGTTCTTGCCTGTCAGGTCGTTCATTACATAGACCATTGTATTGCCGGCACTTGTGGCAAGAGTAGTCGGTGTAGTTTCAGTCATGGGTTCAAGAGAGACTGTAGTAGTTTCGTATACATCACTCTCAGAATCGGAGGACGTTCCCGAAATGGCGGCAATGCCGGTACCGATGGAATTTCCGCCGCTTGTGTCGTCAAGCATGATTATCATTGCTATCATGAATGCTCCCACACAGAGTATCACCGCAATTACCGCTATAAACAGACCGTGTCTGCTGGGAGCAGCATTCTTTTTCCTGCGGCCTGAGGACGGGCTTCCGGAATACTGCTTTGGAATGGTTATAGTTTGGGTGCTTGACGAGGACAGCCTTACAGAGCCGTACTCAGGCTGCTCAAAAAGCTGTGTGACAAGCTCGGTTATGGTCTGTACACGAAGCTCTCCGTTCATGTACATACCGTTCATTATAACTCTGGAAACACTTTTCGGGATGCTGGGGTTAATTTTGGCAGGCTCCACCAGATCGTCATTGGACTTTCTGCTCACGGCGTCTGTAGGGGTAACGCCTGTCAGTATGCGGTACAGCAGAGCAGAGATACCGTAAACATCCGTCCATGTACCCTGCCAGTTGTTGGAGCTGTACTGCTCGGGAGCAGCATATCCGTTGTATACCTCCGGGACAAGCTCGGTGTTGGCAGTACGGGCATCAGCAATACAGAAGCCTGTAAGCTTCAGCTCTCCCCTGTCGGTAATTATTATATTTTCGGGAGATATCCCTCTGTGGACAAGTCCTGCGTTATGAACAAGGGAAATTGTGGTAAATATAGGGGGGAACATTTTTTTTACCTCGTCCCATGTAAGAAGTCCGCCGCTGGCTTTAAGGTACTCGCCCAGAGTCATTCCTTCCAGATAGGAAAATACAACATAAGCGGTATTATTGTCCCCGAACATATCTATTGCGGCATTTATATGGTTAAGAGTGCGCATTTTGGACAGAACCTTGTTAAGCTCCACAAATTCAGACAGCAGTGTCTTGTACTGAGCCACAGAATCCTGATTTACCCTTATTACAGAGCTGCCCTTCTCTCTGCTGCACAGCGAATCGGGCATATATTCCTTTATAGTGACCTTTGTTTCCGTGATACTGTCAAAGGCTATATAAACAGCGCTTTCACCGTTATAGGACATAAGCTTTCCAAGTATATACCTGTCATTCAGCGTAATGCCCGGCTTAAGATAGGACGGAAGATGAGGCGCATCCGATCTGTATCCGCAGTTCGGGCAGACTTCGGTATTCTCGTCTATCGGGTTCATGCAGCCATAACATAGATTCAGACGCTCCATACTCTTTCGCTCCTTTCTTCAGACTCAGGGCAATACTGCGCCTTTAAAATAATATCAGCATTTTGAGCCGTTGTCAATGATTTTCGGCAAATTGTATTCAAATTGTAATAATTTCACGGCGTGCATACCCTATCTGTACAAAGGACTCACACGCCGCTTTTCTATCTCCGATCATTCAGCAGAGATGTATTTGTCAATTATTTCCTTAAGTTTACCTGAGCTTTCAAGGTTTTCCAGTGAGGTATTTATCTTTTCAAGAAGCTCATCATTTTCCTTTGACACTGCAATAGCGTAGTCTTCAATTGTAAACTCCTCGTCAAGGATGGTAAGTCCGCCGATCTGGTCAACAAACACCTTGGCAGGCTCACGGTCTATAATGACTGCATCTATCTTGCCGTCAGCAAGAGCCTGAACAGCTTCATTGCCCTTGTTATACTCCTCAACGACAGCATCCTCGATATCCCCTGCATATGCAGCGCCTGTAGTGCCCAGCTGTACTCCGACCTTTTTGCCTACAAGATCACCGGGGAAATCTATCTCATTTCCTGCCTTTATTATTACCACCTGAGTAGCAGTTGTATATGGAACAGAAAAATTTACCTTCGCAAGACGTTCATCATCGACGGTCAGACCTGCGACAGCCATATCAGCCTTGCCGGATTTTACAGCCTCCAGTATTGAATCAAACGCCATATCATCAATAACCAGCTCCAATCCAAGATCGTCTGCTATTGCCCGAGCTATCTCGATATCAATACCAACTATATTTTCACCGTCTTTGAATTCATACGGAGGAAACTCAGCATTTGTAGCCATAATAATCGAATTACTGTCAACTCTTGATTGTACAACGACCTCGGTATCGGAAGTATCCTTTTCGCATCCTGCCATAGATACAGCTATGATACCTGCAAGCACACCGCATAATATCTTCGGTATTTTCATATCATACAGCTCCTCTCAAAATTTGCTTTATATGGTAATTATACATTAAAACCCGATTTTTTTCAATAGCTTGAAAGCATTTTTAAAAATTATGTAAATTATTGTACACAAATATTGACAAAAAATAGCTTAATAATATATAATTGAATAAATATAGTATATTTTTACAGGCAGATAAAATTGAGTGTCGATTTATTCAGATATAACACACATTCTGCGATATTTTTTTAGTAAAATTTAGTAATTTGGTATTGATTTCCAGATTATTTTGTGGTAAAATATGGTAAACAAGAAAAATTCAGGAGGTATTTTTATGTCAAACAAAAAACCAATGAAAGTATTGATCGGGGAAATCAGCAAAGAATTTGCGGAAGCGTGTATGGAATCGGCAATAAGCGAAAGCTATGAGGTAAAGCTTTGTCATGCCGACGGAACTGTGATTTTCAACGAAATAAAAAGCTTTGAACCCGATTTTGTTCTTTGCAGTGCAGTAATGCCCGGAGGAAATGCAGTTGAGCTTCTGGAAAAAACCAAAGACTTCGCTAAAAAGCCATTTTTCATTGTAACCTCAACCTATCAGAATACTGTTATAGAAAAGGAAATAATGTCATCTCACAATGCATACATAATAATAAAGCCTATTTCTCAGGAGTCCTTCTTAAATACCCTGCTGAGGCTGTCCTACGAAAGAAGTGACGGAAACCCTGCAGATCTTAAGGAAAACGAAAATATCCGCATAGAAATGCTTGTCACAGATATAATACACCAGATCGGCATACCTGCTCACATCAAGGGCTACCATTATCTGAGAAAGGCGATAATCCTGTCCATAAAGGATCAGGAGATGCTGGAAAGCGTAACCAAGCTGCTGTATCCTACAGTTGCCTCTGCATTTTCGACTACTCCCTCCCGTGTTGAACGTGCCATCCGACACGCTATCGAGACCGCATGGGACAGAGGCGATGTAGACGTCCTGAACGGAATGTTCGGCTACACCATAAGCGTCTGCAAGGGAAAGCCTACCAACTCGGAGTTCATTGCCCTTATAACGGACAATCTCCGTCTGCGCTATAATCTTGACTCCTTCAAAGAAGGGAAAGAACACGCAAAAGCGTAATCATAAAGACCGTATATCCATATCAATATCCCGCCTCTCAGAAGAAGCGGGATATTTTTTATTTCTTATCGGGACAGACTGTCACATCTGTTTGAAATTCTTTTCCCCGTCCTCAGGCTTTTTCTCACGGGCAATAAGAGCCATGATCTCATCATGAGACGGCATTGCAGGGATAGCCCCCACCTTTTCGGAGCTCAGAGCACCGCAGGCATTTGCATATATGGCAAAATCCCGCAGATCGCTCATTTCCAGCTCGTCCGGAGTCTTTCCTGTAAGCACGAGCCTTGAAATAAAGGCTCCGAAGAAGCTGTCTCCCGCTCCGAGGGTGTCCACTGTCTCCGCCTTGAATGTGGGGAAGCGCTCTATGCCTCTCTTTGTAGCGATAACACAGTCCTTAGCGCCCTGAGTTACGCAGACGACCTTTACACCCGTTTTAAGCAGCTCCGCAATACCGGGAAGCAGATTTGTACACTCGGTCACTATCTGGAGCTCCAGCTCGGACACCTTTATTATATCAACATAGCGAAGCACGCTGCGCATAGTCTTTACAGCGTCCTCCTTTGAATCCCAGAGCTGTTCCCGCCAGTTGGGATCATAAGTGATGATCTTTCCCTGCTGCTTTGCATATTCAACAGTGTTTATAACCGCAGATTTAGATGGCTCTGCCGTAAGCAGCAGCGACCCGAAGTGGAGCAGACGGCATTCGTCCACAAGATTCTTTTTGACCTCGCTGAAATTCAGGTTAAGATCGGCGCTGCTTTTGCGGTAAAAGACGAAATCCCGCTCTTCGCCGTTCTTGCGTACAAACGCAAGAGTGGTGGAATAGTCGCTGTCAAGGATGACCCCTTTTGTATCCACGCCCTCTTTTTCCAGAGTTTCCTTCAGATAAAGACCGAACATATCCCTGCCAAGCTTGCCGATAAATCCGCTGGACACACCAAGCTTAGACACCATTACAGCCACATTTGCAGGAGCGCCGCCGGGATTCTGCTTATAGAATATCTCTCCGTTTTCGTTTTCAACAGCGGTGAAATCCACCAGCATCTCACCTATAGAAACAACATCAGGCATTTTAACTTCCCCTTTTTTCACACATAAACATAGTATTTCGTCTATTATATCACATATGTAGTTTTTTTGCAATGCAAAATTTGTGAAATACAGCAATTTTTTCAATACTCTATCATTTACATCATTAAATTATCATTTACAAGGCTGTAGCCTTGACCCTTATCTACCCCCACCGTCAGAAAGCAAAAAATGATATGGTATAC